>CAMEZN010000237.1 GCA_945947845.1 uncultured Mucispirillum sp.
AAGCTGTGCTATTTCGCTGTCTTCCAATAAATTTGTAGTTATTTTTACAGGAACAGGGTATACATGAGCAGCATAATTACCACGGCTAATACCTTTATTTTCTTTTATTGTGCATATACTGTATTTTTCTTCAACTTTATTTATAAGAACTTTACCTGTTTCAACTTTTTTTCTTCCAAGTGATTTACCTGTTACAGGGTGCAGAAGTTCCATACCTTCTTTTGTAAGTGTAAACTCCATACCATGCACTACATTTGCATTTTTCCCTAAATCTATTGTAACATCGTGTCCTGCTGATACTACATATCCATTCAAACCCTGTGCCCAGCTTTCAACTCGTGCTGCAAAGCCTTCAAATGTTTCTTTTGCATATATAATATTTGGAATAAGTAGAATAATAAATATTATTTTTTTCATTTTATCTCCATTAACCGCCGCCAACAAATTTTACTAGTTCTATTACAGCATTATTTTCTATTACTGTATTACTAAACTTTTCTTTTGAAACAACAATGCCATTTACTTCTGCAATAATATTATTAGTTGAAATATTAAGCTGATTTATTACTTTTTCAAGTGTTATATTATCATCAAAATTATAAGTTTTTCCATTAACTTTTATCTGCATCATATATCCTTTAATAAATACCTTAAAGCAGCATTTGCCTGCATATTTGCAGCAGCTGCAACCCGTGGTGCATAAAGCCCTTGATGAAACCCTGCTTCATGTTCAAAATCACCTATTATCATACAGTTTTTACCTAATGATTTTTTTTCAAATATATCTGTATCATAATAGCCAGCAACTCCTGATGCTCCTATAATATAACTTTCAGGCATAGAATTTATACAGCTTTCTATAAGCATTATTTTAGATTCAGGGTTATCAAAACATTCTAATATTACTTGATAATTATTTAATTCACTTAATATATTTTTTTCATCTAAAAAAACAGTAGATATTTCTACTTCTATATAAGGTGAAATTTTAGTAATTAATTCTTTTAAAGCTTCTGTTTTATACATACCAATATGTTCTATAAAATAAGCCTGTCTATTTATATTAGAAGGTTCTACTATATCAAAATCAATAATCTTTAATTTTCCAACACCTGCTCTTGCAAGGCTTAATGCAGCATTACTTCCAAGGCCGCCAAGTCCGCATACTGCAACTGTTGAATTTTTTAGAATTTTATATTCTTTAAGACCCTGCCTGCTGATAAGCTGATATTCTAAAAACTCCTTTTGAAGAACTCCGCCTTTTTTTATCAAGGTTATATTATCATTTTCTTTTATATTATATGATATTTGAACAGGAAAAGAGTTTACTATAAAAATATCTGCACTAATATTAAGCATATAAATTAAATTTCTAATAGTTGAGCAGTTTTCTATATTCAGCTCTTTACCATTAACTGTTATTTTCATGTGATGAGTATATTATGGTTATCTTTAAAAGTCAAGAAATCAGAAAATAGTTTAAGTTATAGCATCATAATTTTATTGAATATATTATCACTTATCTTTATACCTTACTATCACACTTATGTGATGTATTACCGCCATATATTATTTTAAGTTGATTTGTTATTATAAAAAGTGAATATATTTACAAAATAATCTAGTTATAAATTTTATATGATAATGAATAACTAACTGTTCAGCATAAATTAAAAAGCCACTTCTTTTGAAGTGGCTTTTATATATATTCTAACTAATACATTCTATATTAGAAAGTAACTCTTGCCTGCATAGCAAGAAGTAAAGCATTTGAATTCCATTTGCCTTGGCTGTTGCCATAGTAACCTAATTGAGGAATAAGAGCAAAGTTTTTGCTTATGAAATACTGACCTTGAATAAATGCACTGTAACTGTTTATATTTTCAAATTTTGCATTTGTAGTAGTATCTATATGGTCATTCATAGTAAGCTGATAACCACCGCCAATAACAGCAGCAAATTGTTCTGTTACTTTGTAACCTAATTCAATACCTACATTTACACGAGATGTATTATGAATTGTGCCATCATTTTCAATTGTTATAGGAACTGCAATATTAGTATGTGAAAAAGCTCCACCATTAAATGCTGTTTTAGCTTCACCATATAATTCTTCATTCATACCATATCTAGCTTGAACAGATAACCACATTTTACCGTCCATAAATGTTGGTTTAACACCTGCAACTATACCAAAAGCATGAATTGTTGCCCAATCACCAGTTGTTGAACCTGTTATTTTACCGTTAACAGCACTATAAGTAGCACCTACTTTTGCATTTAAGCTATTGCCTTTATAAGTATAACTTAAAGCTAAACGAGGAATAAACTCACCACCATCTGTATAGTTTGTGATATTGTTCATTCCTAATCCTAAGTCATCTTCAATAATAGCAATACTTAAACCCATTACATTATATTGCATTTGATAACGTCTGTTTGATGTAGAGTTACCACCAAAACCATTACCACCGCCATCTGTATCAATAAAATCAGAAGAAAAACCACTCATAGATGTTGGAGTTTCTGTTTTACCAAAAAGAAGTTGTCCAGCACTTCCAAAAGTATAAGCACCCCAAATTTGACGAAGGCCAACACCTACTTTCTTTTGAGTAGCTGTTGTTGTATTTTCGTTAGCACCAAGTTCTACCTGACCAGAAAAATTACCAACTTTCATTTTAACCCCTATACGAGAGTTGCCTTGTAAGCCATATAGGAAATCATCATTATTAGTTGTTAATGTGCCATCATCTACTGCCCCATGGCCATAACCCACATAACCACGGATTGTCCCGTAGATATCAACAGAAGTGCCTTCACCATTATTATAAACTTCAATAGCAAAAGCAGGAACTGCCATTAAGACAGCGATTAAAGTTAATAAAACTTTTTTCATATTTCTTAATCCTCCTCAATTAATTTACTTAAATATAGTATTCTTTTATGTAAAAGTAAAGAGTTTTATTGTAAAAAATGTAAAATTTTCTTGACATATCAAGATATTAAAAAATTGAGACTCATAAATATATAAAAAAAAGGTATAATTATATAACATATTTATAGAGATTTTTTATATAATTACATTACATTGTTATAAAATAATAATACATTATGTATGAAATTAAAATATTAGATTATACCGAATTATATTTGATTAATTTATATTAGATTATAAGAGTATAAAATTATATGATTAAAAAAAAAGCCTTATACCATTTGTATAAGGCTTAAAAGATATTATATTCCAGTATCATTTTCATCAATAATAAATTTTTGTGGGTTTACTGGTATTCCGTTTACTAAAACTTCATAGTGGACATGCGGACCTGTGCTCCTGCCAGTAGAACCTACTTTTGCAATTACATCACCTTTATCAACTTTATCGCCTACTTTTACTGTTAATGAGCTGTTATGACCATATCTTGTCATATAGCCATAGCCATGGTCAATAGTAACAATTTTGCCATAACCAGCTTTTTCACCGGCATAAACAACTATGCCTTTTGCAGTAGAGC
>CAMEZN010000238.1 GCA_945947845.1 uncultured Mucispirillum sp.
ACTAGTGGGCTTTTTACTCTGCTGCCTATTATTATGCCGGGTGCTTTATTCCATAACACTCCTATGGCATAACTGCCTTCTAATTTTTTAGTAACATCAGCAACAGCCTGCAAAAACTTTTCTTCATAACTGCTCTCAACTGATTTTAATTCTTCTTCAAGCATATGTGCAATAACTTCTGTATCTGTTTCTGATTTAAAAGTATGGCCTTGTTTTAATAATTCTTCCTTTAATATCTGGTAATTTTCTATAATCCCATTATGCACAACTACTATATCACCTGTGCAGTCTGAATGGGGGTGAGAGTTAAAGGTTGTTGGCTTACCATGGGTTGCCCACCTTGTATGAGCTATGCCTGTGGTGCCTGTTAATGTATGGCTTAATGTTTCATTTTCTAATACTGCAACTTTTCCAACTGACTTGACTACCTTTATACCATCTTTTTCTTCTACTGCAAGTCCAGCTGAATCATATCCCCTGTATTCTAATGCCTTTAAGCCTGATATTAATATTGATGAACTTTCCTTTCTACCTGTATAACCAACGATTCCGCACATAAATCTATACTCTCCATATATTTACTTATGATTTTTAACACATGCTTCTACAAAGCCTGCAAAAACAGGGTGTGGTTTATCAACACTTGATGCAAATTCTGGGTGGAACTGGCAGCCAATAAAAAATGGGTGATTTTCTATCTCTACAATCTCTGGCAGTTCATCATGAAAAGCAGATATTTTAAGCCCTGCTTTTTCAAGCCTTTCTGCATATTCTGGGTTAAATTCATATCTGTGTCTGTGTCTTTCAATAATATCTTCTTTCCCATAAAGTTTATATGCAAGAGTGCCTTTTTTTATTTTTGCACTATATTCGCCAACACGCTGAGTGCCGCCTATATTTACTATTGTTCTCTGCTCATTAAGCATGGCTATAACCTGCTCTTTTGCATTATTATCAAATTCGCCTGATGTAGCTTCTTTTATACCTGCTAAATTCCTTGCAGCCTCTATTACTGCACACTGCATACCTAAACATATACCAAAAAATGGTATATTATTTTCCCTTGCATAAGTAATAGCTGAGATTTTGCCTTCTACCCCTCTGTATCCATAACCGCCAGGGATAAGTATGCCGTCAAAACCTTTAAGTTTATTCAGTAAATCTTTATCTTCTGCTTCAAAGTATACATCTTCTACCTTTACTCCCTGATGAAGACCTGCAAGATATAAAGATTCTGCAATAGATTTATAAGCATCTTTCATACCTGTATATTTACCAATAACAGCTATTCGTGTAGTTTTAGTCAGCGGTTTTTTAACAATATTAAACCATGATGAATCAAACTCTTTTTTAGGGGTAAGATTAAGCATTTTCATAACAAGCTTATCTACTCCCTGTTTGTAAAATGCTTCTGGTATTTGATATATTGATGGACAGTCCGTAGCTTCCATAACCGCCTCTCTTCTAACATTACAGAAAAGAGCGATTTTTTTCTTTACATCATCATCTAAATGTTTTTCGCAGCGGCAGATAATAATATCTGGCATAATGCCTGATTCTCTAAGCTTTGCAACAGAGTGTTGAGTAGGTTTTGTTTTAAGCTCCATAGCTGCACCTATAAAAGGCACAAGTGTTAAATGGATATGCACCACATTTCCTTTACCCTTTTCAAGAGTAAACTGTCTTATGGCTTCTAAAAAAGGCAGACCTTCTATATCACCAACTGTGCCGCCTATCTCTATTAAGGCAATATCTACTTTACCTTCAAACTTATTGATTCTGTTTTTTATTTCATCAGTAATATGAGGGATAACCTGAACAGTATTTCCATTATACTGCCCCTTGATTTCTCTTTCTATTACTGTTTTATATATATCTCCTGATGTATTTGTGTTATCCTTAGTAGTTTTCATGCTCAGGAAGCGTTCGTAGTAGCCTAAGTCTAAGTCAGTTTCAGCACCGTCTGATGCTACATATACTTCTCCATGCTGATAAGGGTTCATTGTGCCCGGGTCTACATTAAAGTATGGGTCAAACTTAGCCATAGCAGCACTAAACCCGTTAAGCTGTAATAATTTTCCAACACTGGCACCAGATACACCTTTACCTAATGAACTGGCAACACCACCTGTAACAAATATCCACTTAGTCATAAATGATTGTTTCCTCGTTTAAATTTATAATTAACTTCTTACTAGATCATATTTATAAATTTTCTTCAAATAATAATTTTAGTAAAAAGTTAATTCATTTAGACTAATAAAATATTTTTCTTCAAAGGATTTTTTAATACTGTATGTTTGTGTTTTCCTGACAGCTTAAAATACTATAAAAATTTTTTTAGCTTTACTTTCATCTTGGATATAAAAACAGCTAATTTTGATAAATATTTTTTAAATAAGAAAAATTTTATATTTTGCCTTACTGGATTTTTTCTATCTAAATCTGTGAAAAAAATAAAATTTTTAAAAAGTAATCTTCCACCAATACTAATAGAATCAATACCTATTGTATCATCTAGAATAATTTCCCTCATTTCTTTCATATATTCTTTTGCCACTTTCTTATCTTTCAGCATAAAAAAGTTATATACAGCACCGCCATTTATACCAGTAGTAAAATATAAATCTATATAATCAAAATTATCCATATTAGATTTAATTATTTTCTGACACTCTCTTAAAGCATATACTAAATGAATATGATTTTCAGGATTGCCTGTAATAGATTTGCCATTATCTCTGTAATAATACAAAATATCTTTTTGAAAGTATATTTTAGGCTTATTTTCAAGCAAATATTCTATCCAAAAAGGTCCATCATCATATTTAATGTTTTGATTTATTTCAATTGATTTTACTTGACTTGTTTTAAATATTTTATTCACCATACTGGCAGTAGTTTTTATTAGATTATATCTATCAGTTTGCAATATCTCATAATTATCAGCATTAATCATATTACTGTTGTTTCCAACATTATAATCTCTTGTATAATTAAACATAAATATATCAATATTTTTTAATGCTTCAATATTTTCTTTATTTTCAAGTTTATCTACTGCATACTCATATAATTTATTATTTAGTAAGTAATCATCACTATCAACAAAAGTAATATATTTACCACGAGCATGATTAATACCCGTTTTTTTTGCTGCACCTGCTCCCTGATTTTTTTCATGCTTAACATAAATAATATGTTTGTTATTCCCCCCCCCTAAAAATGAGCTGCCACTGATTGCAGAGTTATTACAAACTGCATTGTTATAACGATTAATATATTCTAAGCATACTTTTTCATCTTCTAACTGCGGCGAATTATCATTTACTAAAATAATTTCCATATTATCAAGTGTCTGATTGATAACACTTTCTACTGCCTCTCTTAAATAAGGCATACTATTATAGACTGGTATAACAACTGATAATAAAACCATTAATAATATCCTTTATATTCTAAAATAATTTTTTTAAAATATAATATATTTCTCTTATTTT
>CAMEZN010000239.1 GCA_945947845.1 uncultured Mucispirillum sp.
TAACTTTGGTTCACGCCCAAAGTTAAGATTATTATTTTAAATCAAATTATTAATGCTTGTAGCCTGTTATCTTTAATTTATACCTGTCAAAAATACCGCTGTTGTTTTGCTGTATTTCTATATGCACTCCATACTGCTGCTCCATATTATCAATAGATTCTCGTTCATGCTCTAAAATTAAATCTGCCACTTCTACATTAGCTTCTATTAATATATTTGCTCCTTTATGATGAGATGCCAGCTGTGTAAGCTGTCGCATTATTTCATAGCATACTGTAATTTTAGATTTTATTACCCCCCTTCCTTCACAGTATGGGCATGGTTCACTTATTATTCGTGTAACACTATCTCTCACTCTTTTTCTTGTAATCTCTACAAGACCAAGAGGTGAAATATTTACAACTGATGTTTTTGCTCTATCTTCTTTTAGATACTGCTCTAATGTTGTAAGGACTTTTTCCCTGTCTTCAACTCGCTCCATATCTATAAAATCTACAATGATAATACCGCCAATATTTCTCATTTTCAACTGATGAGCTATTTCTTTTGATGCTTCAAGGTTTGTCTTTAATATAGTATCATCAAAATTATGTCTTCCCACATATTTTCCAGTATTAACATCAATGACAGTTAAAGCTTCTGCCTGGTCTATAACAATAGAACCGCCTGAACGAAGCCATACTTTTTTATCAAGAAGCCTGTTTACTTCTATCTCCACATTATATAAATCAAAAAGCGGCTCATCACCTTGATAATATTCTATTTTTAAATCAAGATTAGAAAGATGGTTTATAAAAAACTCCTGCATTTTTTCATTATCTGCTTTATTATCTATTAATATTCTAGTGGTATCGGCAGTTACTACATCACGAAGTATTTTATATATTAAATTATGGTCTTCATATAAAAGAGATGGTGCAGAAGATTTATCAGTAACGGCTTCTACTCCAGCCCATACACCTTTTATATATTCTAAATCTGCTGTTAGTTCTTCTAAACTAAGACCTTCACTTACTGTTCTTGCAATAAGTCCCATACCTTCTGGACGAAGTTTGATTAATATATCTTTTAACCTTTCTCGTTCTGATTCATTTTCTATTTTTCTTGAAACACCGATATGTTCATATCCCGGCATTAAAACAAGATATCTGCCCGGAATTGTTAAATGAGTAGTAAGCCTTGCCCCTTTTGCTGCTATTGCATCTTTTGCAACCTGAACAATAATTTCCTGCCCTTCTGTAAGTATCTCTGCAATAGGTGCATAATGCTGCTGTTCTGTATGTATTTCTACCGATTCTCTATTTTCAGTATTTTCTCTTTTATCATAGTTTTCATTATTTTCATTTTCATCTTCTGATATATTTTCTTCATAGCTTAATTCATCACTGCTTCCAGTATAAATATCTGCAATATGTAAAAAAGCGGCTCTTTGCAGACCTATTTCCACAAAAGCAGACTGCATTCCGGGCAGCACTTTTACAACTTTGCCTTTATATATGTTGCCTGCTGCACTTTTTTTATTAACTCTTTCTATAAAAATTTCTGATACATTACCGCCTGTTAAAACAGCAGCCCGAACTTCTCGTATTCCTGAATTTATAAGTATTTCCTTAGACATATAATCTCCAATTAAAAAATCCATCTATGAATTTTTTAAACCACACTCTGTCAAAAACAAATGAAATTATTAACTAGGATAAATCATATTTCCTGATATTTTTAAATTATGATAAATCAACCCTGTTTTCCAGTGCTCTCAAAACTGTTATTTCATCTGCATACTCTAAATGAGAGCCAATAGGAATACCGCTTGCAAGTTTTGTAACTTTTAAATTAGGCACATTTTGAAGTATTTTACCTATATATGATGCAGTAGTTTCTCCATCTGCATCTGGATTAGTAGCAATAATTACTTCTTTTATATGGAGCTTTTCAACCCGCTGGATTAATTTATTAAAACTTAAATCTGACGGACCAATACCATCAAGCGGTGATATTTTGCCGCCTAATACATGGTATAAGCCATTAAATCTGCCTGTATTTTCAATAAAAAATACATCTTTTGCTTCTTCAACTATACATATTATATCTTTATGCCTGTGTTCATCACTGCATACTTTACATATATCGCCTTCTGAAATAGAGCCGCACTCACTGCAAAACTTAATATTATCTTTTAGTTTTCTAATAGCATCTGAAAGCTTATATGCCTGCTCTGGTTTTATTTTCAAAATATGCAGAGCAAGGCGGACAGCTGTTTTCCTGCCCACTCCCGGAAGCCTTGAAAGCTCATGAACACAGTCATCAAAGACTTGAATATTCTGCATTATAAAAGTTATCCTTAATTAAAACATTCCCGGAATATTTAAACCGCCTGTAATTCCTTGCAGTTTATCCTGCATAACCTGCTGAGCTTTTTTCATACCTTCATTAACTGCTGCCACAATTAAATCCTGCAACATTTCTACATCATCAGGGTTTACAACATCTTTTTCTATCACTACTTCTAAAAGCTCCTGTTTACCATTCACCTTAACAGAAACCATTCCACCGCCTGCACTTGCTTCTACTACCTGTGCGGCTGCTTCTGCCTGAGCTTCTTCCATTTTTTTCTGCATTTTTTGTGCCTGACGCATAATCTGCTGCATATTCATAATATTCACCTCATATTCTTTATAATTATTAATTTTTTTCTATATTAATTATCTGGCAGCCCAATTCCTTTTCTGCCGTTTTTAAAAATAAATTATCCTTAACTTCTTCTTTCATCTTCTGCACAGCAAAACTTTCTATTTTATTTGACTGCACTCTTTTTCCTAATGTTTCCATATTTTCTACTGAACTTTTACCAGATTGTAATTCAGGGCTTTTTTTTTCCTCCGAAAAATTTATATCAGCTTTTTTTTTACCCTCGCCAATATTATTATCAAGTGAAATATCTATTTTTGTATGTTTTTCACTTACCATAAAAACAATATTTTCAAATATATCTTTTGAATTTCCTGTTTTTAACTGAGTAAACTGAAACTTCCGTTCAAGTGGAAAGCTGATAGCTAAATGTTCTGCCGTATCTTCTATAAGCCTTGCATGCTGTAACATAGCATAAATCATAGGATTTTTAGATGATGCAATATTTAAGACTCTTGTCCATATACCTTCTTCACTGCCTTTCAGCACTGGTGCAGGTTCAACCTCTTTTTCTTCTTTCTTAACATCTTCAATATTTTCTGCTGTTATTTCCTGTTTTTCTGTTTCCTGTTTTAATATTTCATTCTTTACTGCTGCTTGTTTCTCAGCTTTATCTATACTTTCAATAACTTGATTAACTGGTGCTTCTATTGCTTTCTTTACTGGTGCAGAAATAGAAGTGCTGCTATCTAATAAATTAATAATAGAAGAAATGTTTGAAGCCTTAATAACTGCAAACTCAAACACATATCTTGAAAAATCAGAATATTTTAAATCATTAATAA
>CAMEZN010000240.1 GCA_945947845.1 uncultured Mucispirillum sp.
TAAAACAAAATCTTTTTTGATTCTTGGGTCTGTACAGTATATTACAGGCTGGTCAAGCAGCTTTAAAGAAATAAATATATGGCTTATTGTATCATACATCTCACTTTCAAACTGCTGAATATCGTCCCATACCTTATTCATTCTGTATATATATATTAAAACAACAATTGCTGTATCTATACCCCAGATAATTAATACTGCCAGTAAAGTTGTAAAAGATATATTTGATATACCCGTAAAAACTATAAATAAAACAACAAATAGTGTGAAAATAATAACAGGTATAAATGCTTTTATCACAAAAGGCATTAAAGGTTTTGTTTCTATTTGAAATCTTGAAAGCCTGCCCTTTAATTCTTGCATATATGATTCATAATTTTCTAATCCCCGTTCATTTGCTTCAAGTTCAATAAAGTGTATAATCATATCAAAAAATTCATATTTTCTTCTGATATATTTATCAACCCTTAATATTCTTTTTATAAATACATAGACAAGTGCCGTTCCAAATGTAAGCCAGCTTAAAATAAAAGTAAGTAAAAACCAGTTTATAAGCGGCTTATCTACTTTCTGCCTTTCTATAATATTTTCTTGCAGCTGATTATATACCAGATTTACCATATATATGACCTCTCAATATATATAATATCATTAATATTCTAAAATTTTTAACAGTTTATCTGCTGTTAAATAATATTTACTATACAGCAGGCAGTTATTGTAATTTTATCTTTCATAAACAGTGCTGTAATATTTTTAATATTTCCAGCATATCTACTTATGCAGTATATATTATAAATATTAGTCTATACCAGCTCTGCAAAATAATCTTCAACTAAATATGCTTTTGATAAATACTTCTGTTTAGCCATAATCATTTGATAGTCCCACACAAGAAAAAAGAAGCCTGTAAAGATACTTACCATAAAATAAAGTGCAAACGGCTGTTTTAGTGTTATATCCACTGGATAGTTTATTTTTTTCTTATTTTGATTATTATCTGGAACAAGATTCTGGAAAGCTGCTGTTATCTCTTCTTCAAAAAGGCTTATTTCATACCATATTTCATTTTTGCGCTTTAATGGGTTAATAAAAAAAATCTTATATAATACTATAAATACTATACTAATTATCAATGTAAGCAGTATTAAAGAGACTGCCATCAAATCACTGTCATGGTATTCAAAAGTTGAGTAAAACCCTGCTCCTAAATATAAAAATACTATTAAAAGCACAAAAAACACTATAATACCAGTAATCTCTTTTAATGCTGTATTCATTGTATATCTTTTATGGAACTGGTTTATATACTCATTTATTTTATTAGAGTCTTCTAATAAAATATTAAATTTTTCTGATACATTTTTAAATAAAATTTTATAAAATCTTGTTTTTCTATCTATATATACATTTACTATTTTATCTTTCATTATCATATTTTTCAGAAGTATATAAATATAAAGTGCTGAAAATATTCCAAGTAATATAAGCATCATAATCTCATCTATATCAATGATATTTATAGTTATTATTATCAAAAATACAATTGGAAGTAAAACTAATAATATAAAATTTTTAATCCATAAAGTATGGAGATTATTTATATTACATCTTTTATTAATATTATCTTCCAAAGAAATTTCTTCCTGAACAGTTTTCTTATTAAAACTTTTTTTATTTTTATCAGTATAATAATTACTTGAATGAATATAATATTTATCTTTATATTCTACTTTAAAAAGTTCTTTATCTTTACTAAATATACCCATATTAATACTCTTTTATAAGATTTAGAAGATAATAAAGTGCTTTTTTTGCACTTCTCATTCTGACCTGCTGTCTATCACCGTTAAACAGATTTTTATATACTGTTGTGCCATTTTTATCTGCTACCCCAATATATACAAGCCCAACAGGTTTATTTTTGGTTGCACCACCGGGGCCTGCAATGCCTGTAATAGATACAGCATAATCAGTTTTCATTAATTCTTTTACACCACTGGCCATAAAAGCAGCACATTCTTCACTTACTGCCCCAAACTCTCTTAATATATTTTCAGGCACATTTAATACATTTTGTTTGACAGAATTATCATAGCTTACAACTGCACCCATAAAAACAGCAGATGAACCACTTATATTTGTAATATATTCCGACAGTAAGCCGCCAGTGCAGCTTTCTGCAAAAGATACAGTTTGTTTTTTACTGTTTAATAAATCTACTATAACTTTTGCTTCATCTGTATAATTATCACCTAAATAATGTTCTTTAAAATTTAATATCAAAGTTTTTGCAATATGATTTATTTCCTGATTATTATATCCCCTTAGCTTAACAACAACTTTGCCGCTGCCTGCATTAATTATGCACTCTGTTTCTCTACTTATTTTTAAATCTCTGATAACTGCATCAATATCTGATTCTGGTATAGATAAGAAATGTAAATCCTTATATATTATTTCGTTAAGCTGATATTTTTCTTTTAAAAATGGCAGCACTTCATCTAAAAACATAGTTTTCATTTCAACAGGCACTCCGGGCATACATATAATATCAGCTTTATTTAAATACATACTAAACCCTAATGCTGTGCCTTTCTCATTATGGTAAAGAGTGCAGCCATGCGGAAGCATAGACTGGTGTTCATGCTCTTTTCTAACTACTACTCCTGCTCTTTCAAGCCTTTCTTTCATATGGTTATATGCTTTATCATTAAGGGTGATATTTACTTCACAGGCGGCAGCAAGACATTCTGCTGTTATATCATCAAAGGTAGGACCTAAACCGCCTGTTGTAAGGATTACATCAAATTCTTTTGAAAGTGATTTAAAAAGGGAAATAATTTCTTCCCTGTTATCTTTAACCATGCGTATCATATCAGGCGATGCACCATAACGAGCAAGGCTGCTTCCTATAAAAGCTGAATTAGTATCAACTACACTTCCTTCTAAAAGCTCTGAGCCAATACTTAATATACATGAACGCATATATTATACTCCATTACAATGCAATATTATAATATTCTAAAATTTTAAGAACAATAAACCAGACAGCAACAGCATATAAACCTGCTGCAATATCATCAAGCATTATACCCCAGCCGTTTTTTATTCTATCAAAAAAACTAACAGGAAAAGGTTTTAAAATATCAAAAAACCTAAATAATATAAACCCTGCTAAAATATATACAGGTTTAAATGGGAATATTATATAAAAAAGCAAAAGTCCTGCAACTTCATCTATTACTACACAACCCGGGTCTTCTATTCCAGAAATTAAAGAATACCTGCCAGAAACATAAACCCCTAAGAAAAAAATAAATGCAAGCACTATCCATTGTGCATAAACAGGTAAAAATGTGCATAAAAAACCAACAGGAATAGCGACAAGGCTTCCAAATGTGCCCGGCATAAAAGGTATTTTACCCATATAAAATCCTGTTG
>CAMEZN010000241.1 GCA_945947845.1 uncultured Mucispirillum sp.
CATTATTTTTTAATGCATCTTCTGGGTTTACTTCAGGCACAACTAATGGTACATCTTTATCCATTCTAAAAGCAGAAGAATTATCTACTACTACAGCACCAGCTTTAACTGCAGATGGTGCAAATTCTTTTGACCTTGATGCACCAGCAGAAAATAATGCTATATCAACATCTTTAAATGAATCATGAGTTAATTCTTCAACAGTATATTCTTTACCATTATACTGCATTTTTTTACCAGCAGACCTAGACGATGCTAAAAGTTTTAAATTATCAATAGGAAATTTTCTTTCAGATAATATATCTAAAAAAGTCTGCCCTACTGCACCTGTAGCTCCAACAACAGCAACATTATAAGCCGATTTTTTTTGTGGTATCATAATATCCTCTCCTAAAATGTAAATAACTTTATAGCTTTTAAACAGGTTTTGTCAAGACTAATAATACAAAAATACTAAAAAAATTTAATCCTGTTTGATTTTTACAATTTTAACACTAAATTTGTTAAAAATTACTTGCTATTTATATTTATTTTATATATCATTATGCGGTTTAGGGCTATTAGCTCAGTGGATAGAGCACCAACCTCCGGAGTTGGGTGTCGCAGGTTCAATTCCTGCATAGCCCACTAAATTATTTATATACTGCCTTATTAAAGTATTCCATATCTGGAATAATATCTTTTCCTGTCCATATATTAAACGAACCAGCAGCCTGATAGATAAGCATAGAGAGCCCATTTACTAATTTAATATTCTTTTGGCTGTATAATGATAAAAAAGAAGTTAATTGTGGTTTATATATCATATCAACAGCAGCTTCTTTAACTTTAAAACCATAGTCTGTAAAAGGTTCTCCTTTTACTCCCATAGATGTAGCATTAATCACAATATCAAATTCCAAATCATGTAAATCATCTAATCTGCAAATATCTGCATTATTATCGTATAATAATGATAAATCTTTAGCTTTTTCTATTGTTCTATTTGCAATTAAAAAATACTCAGGTTTATTCATTATTAAATATGGTATCACAGCTCTTGATGCACCGCCAGCACCCAATAAAAGAACTTTTTTATTTAAAGTATTAATACCAGCATTTTCAAGCATCATATGAAACCCAAAAATATCAGTATTATGACCTATAATACCATTATCTGTAAAATGAAGAGTGTTTACTGCCCCCACACTTTTTGCAGTAATATCAAGCTCAGAACAAAACTGCATTACTTCCTGCTTATATGGAACTGTTACATTTACACCTTTAAAATGAAATTTTTGAAACATTAAAATAGTTTCTTCAAGTTCACCTAAACTTATATCATAACATGTATAACCACCGAAAATACCTGATTTATACAAAAAATAAGTATGTATAAATGGAGAAAAAGTATGTGTCAACGGGTTACCTATTAAACCTAAATTTATATACACTTATATATCCTTTTTTAACTCTTTAATATCTGTATTTTTATCAAAATTAATAATTCCAACTGAAAGAACAAACTTAATTCCTTCTTCTACTGTAATATCAAGCTCTCTTATATCCTTTTTAGGAACAACTGCAACAAACCCAGATGTTGGATTAGGAGCTGTTGGAATAAATACATTAACACTTGCTTCTTTTGTTGAAATATCCTGCATTACAGGTAAAGAATCTCTTACAAGAAATGCAATCATCCACATATCTCTTCTAGGAAATTCCACAAGCACAACCTTACTAAATGATGAGCCTGATGTATTTCCAAAAGAATCAATTACTTGTTTTGTAGCATTATAAATAGAACGAGCAATCGGGATATGAGTCATTATTTTATCAAGCATCTTAATAAATAGCTTACCAAGATACATTCTTGTAAATACTCCTATAATAAAAATAATTAGAAGTATAAGTATAAGTGTAGCTATTTGAAAAACATATTCACTAAAATCATAATTATACTGATGAGCTATTTTTTTTACAATAGGACTAGCTTTTGAAATTACAAGATTATATAAAAAATACAGCAGATATACTGTTATTACAATAGGTAAAAGTGCCAGTATACCTGCTATAAATATTTTCTTTATTTTTTGAGTAATGCTCATATAATACAAACTATTTAATATTCCAGTTTTCAACTAATGTTAAAAGCTGGCTTTCTGGATAAAGCATTTTAAAATCATTGATATTTTTTTCTAAATTATTTTCATCAGAAGATAATATATTTCTATAATACCATAACTCTCTCATGTTACCTTGAAGATAATTTGCAGCAGTAATGCTCTGACCTAAATCAAAAAGCATACCAGCACTTAATTCTGCATAGCTGCCACCTGCTTTTTGAAGTTCACTTACAGCTTTATCTTTGTTACCAAATATATAATACATTCCAGCACTACGAACAGCAACATAATCTTTTAAAAATGGAACTGTTGGAGATAATGCAACAAAAGCATCAACAGAAGCATTATCAATCATACCCATTTCTAATGCACTAATTGTATCTATTTTTTTAGTTTTAGATACACCATAAGCAGTATAACCTAAATATGCAGCAATAAATAACACAACTACTGCACTTATCAAAATAACAATCATTTTAATATTATTCTGCATAAATGATTCAAGCCTGTCTACCCCAGTATTATCAATATTGATTGTATCCTTTTTAGCCATTTTTGCCTCCAATAGCTTTATCAAAAATTATTTTATTATTATTAATTATAACTTTTATTTCATCATCACTAATGCCTGCACCAAGCATAATTTTACATGCTTTATCAGTTCCAACAAAATCAGAAGGTCCATGAGCATCATTATCTATAACGAGCTTAGCACCTGCTTTTCTTGCCATATTAGCTACATGAGCATTAGTATAAGCATGGCTTTTCCTAGTTGTAATTTCAAGATATATATTTTTTTCCGCTGCATAGCAAGCATCTTCATAACTTATAAGCCCGGGGTGTGCCAAAATATCAACATTAGCATCTATTGCTGCTCTATTCGTGCCGCACATTACTGGTTCAGATATTGTTTCGCCATGCACTATAACTATGTCAGCACCATTATCCCTTGCTATCTTTGTAAGTGGTGCAATATCTTTGGGGTTTACATGGGTAATTTCAACACCAATAATTACTTTAAAAGTATCTGATGATTTATTAAACCAGTCTTTAAATTTCAGATTAGATTCTAATACATGGTATATATTAGAACTATCCACATGGTCAGTTAATGCTATACCTAGATACCCCTGCACTTGTGCAGTTCGTGCAACTTCTGCTGGAATAAGCATGCCATCAGAATGGGTTGAATGAGTATGTAAATCATATATCATAATAAAACCTTACATAAAGTAATTATTTACAAATTATAGTTTTTCAGTTATACTTGTTTTTTAGAGAAATGGCAAGTATATTATTTAAAAAATAAATAATTTTAGAATG
>CAMEZN010000242.1 GCA_945947845.1 uncultured Mucispirillum sp.
ATTATTCAAGGCGAACCAAGAGAATATGGAGCTTGCGACTTTGAAGTAGAAGGTAAACTGGCAGAACCTAAGGAAGACATAAGGGGAGATATTGCAAGAACTTATTTCTACATGGAATATACATATGGGGTAAGGATATCAGATAAGCAGCGTAAGCTTTTTGAAGTGTGGGATAAGCAGGACCCAGTGTCAGAATGGGAGAGAATCAGGGCTGAAAGAATAGAAGCGATACAGGGTAATAAAAACCGATTTATTGCTAAATAATACTTAAAGTTCTGAATGTCTGAAAGACATACTAGGCAATAAAAACAGACTTATCACTAAATAATAGTATAGGCTAACTATGAAGTAACAAATAAACATAGATGAGTGGTTATTGCAAAAAATGCAACAACCACTATTGATTATTGTTGTAATTTCAATAAGGAATAAATCATGGATATAATACAAATAGATAACATTAAAGCAGATATACTACCCTTTGATTTTAACAAACTCAATATGAATCCTTGTTTAGATTTAGATATAGACAGACAGGAAGAAAAATGCAGCACTCACAAAACTATAAAAGATGAAGTTATAAAAAGACAGCATAAGTCATCTAACAAATAGTTTTTTAATATCGTAGAATGTTATTTCAAGTTAGTGGCTGAACTTAAAATAATGGATTTATTATTTTAAGATAATGGATTAACTTGAAATAAGAGATAATACAGTGGTTGTTTCCAAAATGGAAATAACCACTAAAGATTATTGATTATTATATAAATTAGTCTTTCCTATCTCTGTCTAAAATATACAATATCGCTATTCCAGATGAAATCATGCCAAATATATATACAGTAATAACTGTTTTTAGAAATTCTGTTGGATTTTCTTGATAAAGATTTATAAGTATTCCTAAAAAAGTAACAATTAAAAGAGCTATAATATATATAGCTATAAATAGAAAATCATATTTATTAAATTTCAATTTATCCATATTTCACACTCCTTTGGTTATTTATTTGCCAAATAAAATTGGCTTCTATATAATAATATAACAGTGATGTTACATTTTTAATTTTAAAAAATCAAAAAATATAAAATCTTTTAATCAAATATAATTCATTATTCTAGTTTTTTAATATCTTTTGAGTTACCGAGTTTTTCTCGGGAACTGGAGTTTGTGAGTATCTGTATTATGCGAGTGTTTTATGCTTATTTCATAAGCAACAACACTCTTATATATACAACCGTCTTTTGCTTATTTCACAAGCAACGACTGGTTGTATATACCATTGTTTTTTCTTTTTGTTTCTGCTTTCACTGCTTTCAGCAGTTGCAGCAGATATGTATGTGTTTTTTCTTTTTTTAGCATAGAAAAATTGTATTATTTTGTTATAGTTATTGAAAAGTCATCTTCTTTGTCAATAGATTGTGAACGATTTAATATCTTTGCATATTGGTTTGCCATATATAAAATTGACTGTTTTGGTTCATATCCTTTTTCTTTCATCATTTCTATAAATGCAAATGTTGCTGCTTCTACTGTTTTTAATAAATCTGCAGCAGAAAAAGTATCATCAGATAGAATTTTTACTTTATCATTTTCATTAATATCATTATTTTCATTAAAAACAAATTTAATTTCTTTCATTTTTTCACCTCATGAATAGATTTATTATATCCTGTTATTTTTTATTAGAAACTATATGTTACATTTTTATACTTAAATATAAAAAATGTAACATTCCCCAGTTAATAATTATTGAAATAATTATACGGGAGAATGTTATGGATAACATCATTAAAATCAATAACAACATAGTAGAGTTCACAAACAAAGATGAGAAGGTATATGTTTCATCAAGAGATGTGGCAAAAGTATTTGAAAAATTACACAAAAATGTAATCAAAGAATTAGAAAAAATTCTTACAGAACAATCGGCTAAAATTGGAGCTGATATAGTAAAATCAAGCTATTTAGATGATTTAGGCAGAACTTATAAGCAATATCTACTTACTAAAAAAGGTTTAAATTTATATCTATTTAATATTCAAGGATATAACGATTATAAAATAGCATTCATTGAAAAATTTGAAGAAATGGAGCAGGCATTAAGAAATAATCAACCAGCATTTAAAGTTCCAACAACAATGGTTGAAGCTTTGGAACTTGCATTAGAACAGGCAAAACATATAGAAGCATTGAATACTAAAATAGAAAACGATAAACACAAGATAGAATTTTATGATGCAGTTGCAGACAGTAAAGATGCTATTACAATAGGAGATGCTGCAAAAGTCTTAAATATGGGGGTTGGTAGAAACAGGTTGTTTCAAATACTCAGGAATAATAAAATTCTTCAAAGTAATAATGTTCCTTATCAAGAATATATAGACCGTGGTTATTTTAGAGTAATAGAGCAGCAGTGGACTAAACCTGATGGTGAAAATTGTATTTCAATAAAAACACTTGTCTATCAGCAGGGATTAAATTTTATTAGAAAACTTATTAAAACAAAAGCTGCTTAAAAAAATATCAAAAATGTAACATACTACAAATAATATATATCAAAGATATTTCCCATATCTTTATCTCCTATAAAAAGCTGCCGTTAATAAATTTTATTACGGCAGTCTTTTTAAAGATTATTATATATAATAAATTAATTTATTTTAATTTTTTGTATTGATAAATTAAAATAAATAGTGTATATTAATTACATAAAATAAAGAGAATAGTTTAAAGGTGCAGTATGAAAACATTACATGAAATTAAGACGCAAACAAAAGAAGATAGTTTAAAAATTTTAAAGTCATTTGTACAAGCATTTGCTAAAAAAGGCTATCAAACAGATTATGATTGTTTAAAGTGGCTGTTTGAAAGAGCTAGTACAAAAATAGATTATAAAGAACCTTGTAAAGTAGAAGAAGGTTTTAATCTTTATGAAATAGATGTTGAATATTTAAGAGACTTTGAATCTCAGTGTGGTCAGGCTGTTGAAATTACTGTTTATGTAGCTGATAAGTATGATAAAGAAAAGGGTGAGGATATTACCTATTATGCTTTATAGTTAATAAGATATGGAGTGCAAAAAATGAAAAAGAACACTGGAATTTATGGTCGCACTTGTGCAATATGTGGTCGCTTTATTAGTGAGAATAACCTTTTAGGAATTGGTTCAGAATGTTTTAAAGCATTAAGATATGCACAAGTAATCATGCAGTGTTCTACCGAACAGGGTAAAATAGAGTATTACAATAGGGATTTACCTTTTTTAAAACCATTAATTGAAAAGGAGCTTAAAAAGAAATTAAAGAATAAATTTAAAATTCAATTCCTTAATTCAATAAAGGATGCTGCAAGTTTAAGTAAAAAACAGAGAGAGATTTTATTGTCTATGCTAGATTTTGATAAAAAAGAATATGATAAGTATA
>CAMEZN010000243.1 GCA_945947845.1 uncultured Mucispirillum sp.
ATGTTAATCAGTATATTAAAGATTATAGTGGCAGGTATAGATACAGCACAATTAAAAGATTTAATGTTGTAAACAGTGGTTCATTATCTATAAGTGATAAAGGTGCTGATGTAACACTTCCTACTTCTGTTAATGGTGAATTATTGTATGAAATAGTTGATAAAGATAATACAGTTATAGGAAAAGTAGAATACTTTGTATCAGGCAGTGAAAGTATTGATACATCACTTGCCAAAGAAGCCGAACTTGCTTTAAAACTTGATAAAGCAGAATATAAAAACGGCGATACAATTAAAATGAATATTACAGCACCTTATTCTGGTTATGGCTTAATAACTATTGAAAAAGAAAAAGTATATTCATATAAATGGTTTAAAGCAGATACAAATACTATAATAGAAACAATAACAGTGCCAGAAGATTTAAAAGGTAACGGTTATATAAATGTAGCATTTGTTAGAGATATTGCATCAAAGGATATATATTCAAAACCATTAAGTTATGCAGTTGTTCCATTTAATATAGATAAATCAAAATATAAAATAAATATTAATCTTAAAACTCCAAAAGTTGTTCTTCCGGGCAGCAGTGTAGATGTAGAATATTCTGCTGATAAATCTGGTAAAATTATAGTTTATGGAGTTGATGAAGGTATATTACAGGTAGCAGGATATAAACTTCCTAATCCAATTGATTTCTTTATGAAGAAAATGGCATTATTAGTTACTACTAAGCAGACAGCTGATTTAATACTGCCAGATTATAAAATTTTAAGTGAACTTTCTGGTATAGGTGGCGGTGAAAATGCTGTAATGGCAGATATGATTGCAAAAAAACTAAATCCTTTTGCAAGAGTTGTTGAAAAACCTGTTGCTCACTGGTCGCATATTATAGATGTAAAAGCTGGCGAAAAGAAAACTGAAACTATTGAAATACCATCACATTTTAATGGTTCTATGAAAGTTATGGCAGTAGCAGTATCTGATGAAGCTGTTGGTAGTTATGAAACAGCTTTTATAGCTCGTTCACCAATTATTATGACACCTAATATGCCTTATGCAGCAGTTGCTGGTGATAAATTTAAATTATCAGTAGGTATAACAAATTTAATTGACGGTAAAGATAATGCAACAATAACTGTAACTGCTAAACCATCAAAACATTTGGCAATTACAAATGAAGCATCAAAAACAGTATCCATGAAAAATGGCAGTGAATCTTTAATTTTATTTGATGTAGAAGTGCTTGATGAGTTAGGCAGTGCAGAAATTGTGCTTGAAGCAAAATCTGATTCTATAAAAGAAATTATAAAATCAAAAATAACATTATCGGTTCGTCCAGCAGTGCCTTATAGAACTAATATTCAAATAGGCTCATTTAAGGGAGATAAATCATCTATTAAAGTAGCAGAAAGAGAAATGTATGATTTTGCAGTAAAAAGGGAAGTTGCAGTTTCCAGCAATCCTTTAATAGCAGTATCAGGTATTGGCAACTATCTGCAAAATTATCCTTATGGCTGCACAGAACAGATTACAAGTAAAATATATCCTGTTGTTATTTTTGCAGCAACAAATAACACTGTAAATACAAAAGAAGTGCAAGATGTATTTACTGCTTATATCCGTGAGCTTACTAAACGACAAAAAGGTGTTCAAGGTTTTACATATTGGAGCGGTGGCAGATATGTTTCTACTTTGCCAGCAATATATGCAACACAGCTTTTAATTGATGCAAGAGAGATAGGCTTTAATGTGCCAGACACTTTATATAATAATGCAATAGAATTTCTTAAAAATATTGTTTCCGAAAGGCCATACAATAATTATGATGCTGATAATATTGCATACTCATTATATCTGCTTGCAAGAACAGGCACTGTTAATTCAAGAGCATTAAATGTTCTTGAAGAATACTGCTCAAAAAGCTATAAAGAATGGGAAACATCACTGATTGCATCATATATTGGGGCAACATATATTCTTTATAAAAATGAAAATAAAGGTTATGAGCTTTTAGAGTCATCTAAACCATCATATGCTAAATATTTATTTTTTGGTGATTTTTATGATTCTCTTACAAATGCTTCCAGATATATATATTTAACTGGCAGACATGCTCCAAAGCTTGCAGAAAAATCAAGCGGTTATGTAAATAAAATATTGCAGGATATAAATGATGGATATTATAACTCTTTTTCAAGTGCCTTTGCTCTTGCAGCACTATATGGCTTAGGAACAGATAATAATGATTTTCCAGTATATGCAGATGCTGGAAAGGGTATTACAGTTGATGAAAATAATAAAAACAAAGCTGTATTTTCAAAAGATATAAAAAATATTGATGTATCTTTTAATAAAACAAATAAATTAGGTTATTACTATTATATAACAACTAGCGGCTTTGATAAAAATATTCCTGCTCAGGCATCTAACGGTATAGAAATAACAAAAGAATTCTATGATAAGAATGGCAACAAAATTACAGAAGGAAAACAGGGTGATGAAGTTACTGTATCATTACATATTAAACAGAAAGGCAGTATGACAAGTAACAGTGCAATAACTGCTTTTACTGATTTATTACCGGGTGGAACAGAAATTATCACTCAGTCTGGTGTAAATGTGCAAAATGGTTATGAAAGCCATGAGTTTAGGGAAGATAGAGCAATAGTTTATTTAAACATTAAAAAAGGGTATAATAATAAAGTAACATATAAAATTAAACTGTTATCATCAGGCTCATTTACAGTTCCGCCTTCTTATGCAGAAAGCTTATATAACAGAGATATTAATGCAACAGGTAATTCATTTACTTTTATAATAAATGAAGCAGAGTAGATTTTATAAATATTTATATAATACAGTTATCTTAATATCAGCCGTATTAATTTTTACAGTGCTGATATTAAAGATAACTGCAAAACCTATACTGGAAAATGTAAGCTTTTCAACTGCTGTATATGATAATGATAAAAAGTTAATGCGGCTTACATTAGCAAATGACGGCATATACAGGGTATATAAGCCATTAAATGAAATATCGTATAAATTACAGGAAGCAACACTGCTTTATGAAGACAGGTGGTTTTATTATCATTTTGGAGTAAACCCAGTATCACTATTTAGAGCATTTTTTTCATTATTAAAAAATGACCAAAGACCACTTGGTGCTTCAACTATCACAATGCAGCTTGCAAGGCTGAAATATAATATTAATTCAAAAACAATCCTTGGAAAATTCAAACAGATATTTTATGCTTTATTATTAGAAATACGATATAGTAAACAAGATATATTGGAAGCATACCTAAATCTTGCTCCCTATGGGCATAATATAGAAGGAGCAGAAGCTGCATCTTTAATATATTTTAATATAAATGCCAGCGATATTACTTTATTTGAAAGCATTACATTAGCAGTTA
>CAMEZN010000244.1 GCA_945947845.1 uncultured Mucispirillum sp.
TCCCATTTGAACACCCTGTATGGAAAGTTATGTTAACAGGTGCAGTAAAAAAATAAATATATATATAATATGATTGTGTAACCCCGCATTTTTCATATTTGCGGGGTTTTTTTGTATCAAGTTTAGTTGTATAAATTTAAACTTTAATCCTTGACTAAATATGATTTAGGTTTTATTTTATAATATGTAGGTGGTAAATTTTTTTGGAGAAGTGTTATGGTATTAGAGTTGTGTGAGGATAATGCAGGGCTATTAAGTTCAGTAACAGTTTTATTCCTTAATACAGATAAAGATAAATATAAAAGTAAAGACGATGAACTTATTGCTATTTTATCTAAATATATAAAAAATATCATAGTTTCTAATAATATTAAAGATGCAAAAGAAAAAATAGAAGGTAGAGATGTAGATATTTTAATTACTGATTTTAATTTAGCAGATGAAGAAAGTATGAATTTTCCACTATATATCCGCAGATATAATCCTTCATGTTCTATTATTATATATACTGATAAGAATGACCCAGAACATCTACTTGAAGCTATTGATATGAAAGTGGATAAATATATTATCAAACCTTCTAATTTAAAAGATGTAATAAAAGCTGTCATTAATTTAGCAGAACATGCTTTCACACTGAAATCACTTTATTCTATTGTTCCAGAAAAGTCTACTCATTTAGATACAGAGGCATATGATACAATCAGCCAGTCCATAGATGATTTACGAGCAGTAATTGCAAAAATGGCAGCTCAACATTGCATTGAATCTATGCCTATTATCCATTCTTTGAAAGGTATTATAGCACGAATGAAAAATCTGCTTAAAAACAGCTATTAAGTTTTATACTTCTATTATGTCTTTTGGTGGATAATTACATGGCATATATAAATTAAACCATATAAAGTCTTTATAATATGTGGTATATATTTCTTCAAGTTTTTTATAAAACATTGGTGAATGGTCTAGATGAAAGTAATGTGCAAGTTCATGATTAATAACACTATCAATAGAAGGAATTGGTGCAAGAATTATCCTTTCGTCAAGTAATATATCACCTTTACCAGCTGTTTCCCCCAGCTTGTTTTTATACACTCCTATATTTATTTTTTTAATTTTTATATTTAACTTTTCAGAATAATATTTAACTCTTTCTGTAAATATTATATGAGCCTGTTTATTATAAAATTCAAGCAGGTTATTTTTTAGTTTTAAGTTTTTATTTGAATAAATAATGAGATTATCGTTATCTATTTTATATATATCTTGTAATTCTGTATCTAGTTTAAAAGAATATAGCCTGCCTAAAAATAATATTTGATTATCCTTTATTTCTACTTTTGGAATATCTGGATTAAATGTCCAATATGCCTTTCTATAAATCTCTTGCTCATTATTAAGCAGGTATTTATTTACTGTATTATCGCTGTATCCATTTGGAATATATAAACATAATGATTTGCAGTAACAGGAAATTTTAAACTTTTTTTTATCCCATCTTTTTATTTTATTAAATAAATTCCTTAAAAATTTAATTTTTTCTTTTTCTTCATCACTGAATATAAATATATCTTGCATAAGTTCCTCCGTTAATATTGTTTAAGATATATTACGGACAGTAGATGACATTTATCTATTTATTTATATACATAGCTAATGCTTTTTGAAGTTCATATCTATTAAAGTTTAATATAGGCAGTTTATAAGTAGTATCATTATTTAATGTAAGAACAATATTTTGACTATCTAAATCAAAAGAAGTAATATCTTTCCATTTTATTCTGCATGGTTTTTCTCCACGATATTGCAGCTCATCAAGAGTAAAGCGGTATATAATTTTATTTCGCATACCAATCATAAATATTGGCAGCACAAAAAGGAAAAATACAAACGGAAGCCCTAATACTATATATTCTGCTCTGATAACTGTAAAAAATAATATTACAGCAATCAGACTTAAAAATACTATAATACCTAAGCTAAATATTAATTTTTTATTTAAAACTGTAAAAATGATATTATTATTTTCTGTTTTCATATTACTCTCCCTTTATAAAATGAAATATAATATAATATTTTTTATAAAGAAAAGCTATATTAATAATGAATTTTTACATAATTTATGCTATATGTTCTAAAATTGAGGTGTATATGTTTTTACCAGTTAGTATAGAAGAAGTGAAAAAATTAGGCTGGGACTATATAGATGTAATAATAGTAACAGGTGATGCTTATATTGACAGCCCATTTTCAGGCACAGCTGTGATAGGAAAATATCTTTTAAAGCATGGCTTTCGTGTGGCAGTTATAAGCCAGCCTGATATAGAAAGTGATAAAGATATAACAATTTTTGGCGAACCAAGGCTTTTTTGGGGAGTTAATGCTGGTTGTGTAGATTCGCTTGTGGCAAATTATACAGCAACAGGCAAACCTAGAAAAATGTGTGATTTTACCCCTAATGGTATTAATAATAAAAGACCAGATAGAGCATCAATTGTTTATACTGGGCTTATAAGAAGATATTATAAAAATACTAAACCTATTGTTTTAGGCGGCATAGAAGCTAGTTTAAGACGAATAGCTCATTATGACTTTAAAACTGACAAGATAAGAAGAAGTATACTGTTTGATTCAAAGGCAGATTATATTATTTATGGAATGGGAGAAGTTCCAGTATTAGAGTTTGCCAGTGCACTTAATAACGATGAAAATGTAAAAAATATTAAAGGGCTTTGTTACATTTCAAAGGAAATAGGCGAGAATAGTATTGTTCTGCCATCTTATGAAGAAGCTGCCAGCGATAAAAAGTTATTTCATAAAATGTTTAAAATATTTTCAGATAATAGTCAGGCACAGTCGGCGGGAACTCTTGTGCAGAAAACAGGGGACAGATTCCTTATACAAAATCCACCTGCATTTTATAACGATGAAATTTTAGATGAAATAAGTGATATTCAGTTCGAAAGAGCAGTGCACCCAAAAATAGAGGGCAGGGTGAAAGCTCTTGAAACAATAAAAACATCTGTAATAAGCCACAGAGGCTGTTTTGGCGGCTGTTCTTTTTGTGCAATAGCTGTTCATCAAGGCAGGCAGGTTATTTCTAGAAGCATTAATTCTATTGAAAAAGAAATTAAAAGTATAGTTAATATGAAAGGGTTTAATGGAATAATCAGCGATATTGGCGGACCTACTGGCAATATGTATATGATGAAATGTAAAAAAATGGAAAAATATGGAGCATGTAACCATAAAAGCTGTCTTTATCCAGAAGTATGTAAAGGTATGAATATAGACCATAAACCGCTTATTACTCTGCTTGAAAAAGTCAGCAGTATTTCTGGTATAAAGAAAGTTTTTGCTACATCAGGTATTAGAGCTGATTTAGCAGTAAATGATAAAATTAATGGTAAGAAATATATT
>CAMEZN010000245.1 GCA_945947845.1 uncultured Mucispirillum sp.
ATTCAGGGATATGCTTTTAATAATATTTGTAGTGCTAATATGTTTTGGTATTACAATATACGGTATAGCATACCTTACAGGTAAAGTATTTTCAAGCAGTCCAGAGCCAGAGATTGCTGCAAATGAAAGACCAAAGGAAGTTACAACCAATCCGCAGGAAGGTGATACATTAACTTTTACATCTATGGGAGAGGCTGCTGATGAAGTTATGCCTGATGAAGATAATATTCGCACAACAGTAACACCACCAAAACAGGATAATACAGAGATGGCATCATTACAGCAGGAAAGTGCAGCACCTATTCCAGCACCTGTTTTACAGGAAGAAAATAAGAAAGCAGAGCCTGTTCAGCAGGTTAATAAACCAGTTCAGGAGCCTGTTAAACCAAAAGAAAATGTTAAAAAAGCAGAGCAGGAAAAAAATCAGGAAACAAAACCTGCACCTAAAAAGCCAGAGCCAAAAAAAGATACTGTTAAAACAGTTCCACAAGCACAACTTGGAGCTTATGTTGTTCAGCTTTTAGCTGTGCAGTCAAGAGATGCAGCAGAAAAAGAGGCGGCAAAATATAGAAGTAAATATCCAGATGTATTTATTAAACAGGTAGTTATAGATGGCAAAACATGGTATAGGGTTCGCCTTGGAGTTAGTGCTACAAAAGAGCAGGCTCAACAGAAAGCTGATAAAGTAGCAGCTGAATTTAAAATAAAACCAATTGTAACGAAAAATAATTAATATATGAAAAAAATTACAGTATTAATATTTATTTTTGTATTTTACAGTGTATCGTTTAGTGAAACTGTTATTTCCAGTGAAGATATATATTCAATAAATGGAGCACAGGTATTTGTACTTGATGAAAAATATAAAGATAATCTTGATGTATTTTTTAAGGAAGTAAAATCAAAGGGTATTAATACTGTTTTTTTTAGAGTATTTCATAACAGTAAGGACAGAAGCCATTTAAATATGCCGCTTAATTGTGAAAGTGGTGTTTATTTTGAAACGAAGCATGCCTGCACAGTTAATAACTTATTAAAAGATATGGTAGAATATGCTCATAAAAATAATATTAAACTTTATGCTTGGATGGCAACTCGTTCTTTATCATTTTTAAAAACAGCAGACAATATGAGTATGAGTTTAAGTGCAGAGGGCAGTGATATTACAGGTTATGGAGCAAATATATTTAAGAAAGAAGTCCGTGATACTCTGCTTAATCTTTTTGAAGATTTGGCAGAATATGAAATAGATGGTATACTTTTTCAGGACGATTTTATAATAAAATATACAGAAGGCAGTGATAAATATGCTGCTGCACTTTTTAAAGAAGAAACTGGAATAGAAGTGAAAAAGGAAAACTTTTTTAAAAGTATAAAAGAATATAACGGGAAAAAAGTTTTCTCTGAGTATAAAGATGAGTTTTATGTCTGGGCAGAATGGAAGAACAGCCAGCTGGCTTTATTATTTAAAGAGTTAAAGGAAAGAGCCAAAACAGTTAATCCTAAAATAAAATTTGCGGCAAATGTTTATTATGAAACACCTATTGATGAGGCAGCGGCTCTTTCTTGGTATTCTCAAAAATTATCTACATTAAAATCAGCAGGAGCAGATTATTTTGCTGTAATGGGCTATTTTGAGCAGATAAGCAGTGAACAGAAGTTAGGCAGGGTAGAAACTGCTTCACTGATTGGCAGTATAGCAGAAAATGCTGTGAAAGTAATGGGTAATGAAAAAGCAGTGATTATGAAACTGCAATCTAAATCATTTTTGGGAAAAGGTATGCTTGCTTATGATGATTATAAGCTTGTATGCAGGCATGTAAAACTTGCTGGTAATGTAAGTTTAACTGTTGTTCCAGTGTTTTCTTCTGATGATATTTATGTATGTCCAAAGTAAATAATATAAGATAAAATTTGTCTTTGTTGAAGAAAATGTGATGAAATTATTTTCATATTTATCTATATTTATTAACTATTTATTATGATATATAATAAATAAAACAGTTTTCTATAAAAATAATTATTGCAAAATTCTAAAAAAGGTTTATTCAATAATAATTATAACGACATAAAAAAGGAGCAATCTATGAAAGTAGGGGTAATAGGAGGAGGTATTTCAGGAGTATCTCTTGCATTAAAACTTGGTATATTAAAAGAGCAGGGTAAAGATATTGATATTACTTTGCTTGAATCATCAAATAGATTAGGCGGCACAATAGATTCTGTCCATAAAGAAGGCTATGTTATAGAGTCTGGCACAAACGGATTTTTAGACAGCAAGCCTTTCACTCTGGAAGTATTTGAAGAAGCAGGCTTAAAAAATAAACTTGTAAGAAGCAACGATAATGCAAGAATAAGATATATCCAAAGATACGGCAGGCTTCAAAGACTGCCAGAAGGTGCTGGTGCATTTTTATCATCAAAACTTTTAAGTTTTAGCGGCAAAATGAGGCTTGCAAAAGAGTTTTTTGTTCCACAGAAAAAAGATAACAGCGATGAAACTCTTGCACATTTTGCAGAAAGAAGGCTTGGAAGAGAAGCACTTGATTACTTAATAGGCCCTATGGTTTCAGGAGTATTTGCAGGAGACCCAGAAAAAATGAGCCTGCAATCATGTTTTCCAGTAATACATGATTTAGAAAAAACATACGGCGGCTTAATAAAAGGTATGATTAAAAAACCTAAAAAGAAAAGCGGCCCAGCAGGTCCCGGTGGAGCATTAACAAGCTATGAAGGCGGTATGGGTGAATCTGTTAAAGATTTAGCAGCTGTTGCAGAAAGTAAAGGAGTAAAGATATACCTGAACACACCGGCAGAAAAAATTACGAAAAAAGATGGCGGTTATATTGTAACAAGCAGCAATAAAGAATATGAATTTGATGTAATTGCAATATGTGCTCCAGCTTATGCAAGTGGAAAATTTTTAAAAGATTTAGACAGCGAATTAGCAGATACTTTATCAAGCATACCTTATGCTCCAATGTTTGTTGCAGGTCTTGGTTTTAACAGCGAAGACATAGAAGATGATATTCATGGCTTTGGCTACCTTATACCTAAAAAAGAGAATATGAGAATACTAGGAGCATTATTTACATCAAGTATGTTTCCAGTGCAGGCACCGCAGGGCAAAAAATTCCTTAGAATTATGGCAGGCGGCGATACAAACCATGAGCTTATGCAGAAAAGCGAAGAAGAACTGCTTAAAATATGTTTGGAAGATGTAACAAATGTATTAGGAGTTAAAAAAGAGCCTTATATGGTGCAGTATTTTAAAGTAATGAAAGCAATACCACAATACCATGTAGGGCACCGTGAAAAAGTAGCTAAAATAGAAGAGATTACTTCAAAACTAGGCAATATCTATATTGGCGGTAATGTGCTTTATGGTATAGGACTAAATGACT
>CAMEZN010000246.1 GCA_945947845.1 uncultured Mucispirillum sp.
AATAGGTGAAATTACTATTAAAAGTGCTAAAATAGATATTATAAATATAACAATCTTTTTTTTACTTGCAGCCATAACACACCATACCATTTAATTTATTAATTATTTTTATATTAAAGATGATAAAAAGTAAACAAAAAACTAGAAATGATAAGTATTCTACTTTATAAAATAAGAAAAAGTAATATTTATATACTAAAATGCAGCTATGCAGGCATAACAGACTGTCTGCATATTAATCTTTACTTAATTTCAAAGACTGATGACGAAGGTTTTCTACAAGCATAGAAAGTTCGTCAATTGATTTATCAAGGTCAGAAAGTGTTTGCTGTGCTGTATTTATAAGAGCATAAGAAACTTCAATATCATTTGAAATATTATACTCTTTTCTCATAATTTCGCTCATAACTCGCTCCATAATGTTTTCATCATGAAGTTGTCTTTGCAAATGTTGTGCCAAATTACTCATGCTTTTATCCTCCATACATATTATCGGATAATATAAATTTTTCTTAATTGAATTATTAAATATTTTTATATATTATTATAAATAGATTATCAGATTGCAGCAGTAAAAAAACTTTAAAGGATAAAAAGGGCAGGTTTATGATATATATAACAGATGAAATAATAGATAAAATAATTAAGGAAGATATGCCATATTCTGATATTACAACAGAGATGCTGGGAATAGGGGAAGAAAATGGGACAATATCTTTTTATACAAGAAGTGCAGGAGTTATAGCTGGTGTAACTATTGCAGGAAAAATTTTCTCTAAATTAGATTGTGAAATAATTTCTTCTGTTTCAGAGGGGGCACAACTTACTGCTGGCAGCCTTATTTTTCAAGCAAAAGGCAAAGCATCTGCACTGCATGCAGGCTGGAAAATTTCACTTAATACATTGGAATATCTTTCAGGTATTGCAACTCTTTGTCATGAAATGGCAGAAATTGCTTATAGTGTTAATAAAAACATAATGCTTGCTGCCACAAGGAAATCTATGCCCCTTTCACGAGAGCTTGTAACACTTGCATTTCAGGCAGGTGGAGTTTCTGCTCACAGGCTTGGTCTTTCAGAAACTGTGCTTATATTTAAACAGCATTTAGAATTTATTGGCGGTCTTGATAACCTTGAAAGTGTAATAAAATCATCTAAACATAAAATGGCAGAGAAAAAAATAATTTTAGAAACAGAAAATATGCAGGATAGCCTGAAAGCACTTCATTTTGATTTTATAGATGGATTACAGCTGGATAAATTATCACCTGATGAAGTCAGTATAATAGTCAAAGAAAGAAATAAGATAAATAAGCATATACTCATACTTGCAGCAGGCGGTATCAATAAAAATAATATTAAAGAATATGCAGCCACACAGGCAGATGTTATTGTATCATCAGCTTTTTTTCATGCAAAACCACTTGATATTAAAGCAGTAATAGAAAAAGATGAGAAATAGCAGCAGGATAAAAAGATAAAAATTGTTGTTTTTTTTATACTACTTACTTTACAAAAAATAAAAAAAGACTATAATATAATAAAGCATATCTATTTTTAAATAAGAGGTTGTGCTATGGCAAAAAGTGAAATAAAAATCAATAAAGAACGGTGCAAAGGCTGTGAAATATGTGTTGTGCTTTGTCCTGTGCAGGTGCTTGATATTCAGGATTTTAAAGCACATGTAGCAGATATAGAAAAATGCACATCATGTATGCAGTGTGAATTAAGATGTCCTGATTTTGCAATAGAAGTAACGAGGTTATAGTATGGAGAGAGAGCGTAAATTTTTACAAGGCAACGATGCTGTTGCATTAGGTGCATTATATGCAGGCTGTAAATTTTTTGCAGGATATCCTATTACACCATCAACAGAAGTTGCTGAGCGGTTAGCTGCATGGCTTCCATCTCACGGGGGCAGGTTTATACAGATGGAAGATGAAATTGGTGCGATGGCAGCAGTAATAGGTGCTTCTCTTGCTGGTGCTAAATCACTTACAGCTACAAGTGGTCCCGGAATGTCATTAAAGTTAGAAAATTTGGGGTATGGCTATATGGCAGAAGTTCCATGTGTAGTATTAAATGTTATGAGGGGCGGTCCATCAACAGGCACTCCAACAGGTCCGGGGCAGGCAGATATAATGCAGGCCCGCTGGGGCACTCATGGAGACCACCCATGTATTGCTCTTACACCTTCAACTGTTTATGAACAGTTTAGCCAGACTATCCGTGCTTTTAATTTAGCAGAAAAATATCGTATGCCTGTTATTATATTATCAGATGAAATTATAGGTCATATGAGAGAAGCAATAGAAATCCCTGCAAAAGGTGAGCTTGAAGTTATAGACAGAATAAAACCTGATTGCAGTGCAGAAGAATATAAGCCTTATGATAATAGTCAGCTTGTTTCTCCCCTTGCACCTTTTGGCACAGGTTACCGTTTTCATGTAACTGGTCTTAATCATGATGAATATGGGTTTCCAACAAATAGTTCAAAATTAATTGGATTACAGGAAGAAAGGCTTACTGCAAAAGTGGAAGAAAATTATGATGATATAGTATTAACAGAACATTTTTACTGCGATGATGCAGAATATATAATTTTTGCATTTGGCAGTTCTGCAAGAGCTTCAAAAGATGCAGTTTTAAATTTAAGAAAGAAAGGTATAAAAGCAGGTCTTTTAAAACCATTAACAATATGGCCTTTCCCAGATAAAGATATATTAAAATATGCAGATAAAGTTAAAGGTTTTGTAGTGCCAGAATTAAGCCTTGGGCAGACTGTCAGGGAAGTAAGAAGGGCAGTTAATGGCAAATGCAAAGTTGAACATATTTACAGGGTAGATAGTGAGCCTATCTCTCCTGCTATGATAGAAAAAGCAGTGGAGGCAATATAATGGCTTATAATTATGAAGAATTTATTAGAAAAGGCAGACTGCCGCATATATGGTGCCCGGGCTGTGGATATGGAATAATTATGAAATCAATGATTAGAGCAATAGCTGATATGGGTTGGAGTAAAGATGAAACAGTGATTGCTTCCGGCATAGGCTGTGCAAGTCGTCTGCCCGGCTATCTTGATTTTAATACTTTACATACTACTCACGGCAGAAGTTTAGCTTTTGCAACAGGTATTAAGCTTGCAAACCCTGATTTAAAAATTGTTGCTCTTGGTGGCGATGGTGATATGAGTGCTATTGGCGGCAATCATTTTATCCATGCTTGTAGAAGAAATATAGATATGACAGTTATAGTATTTAACAATAACATATACGGTATGACAGGCGGTCAGTATTCGCCAACAACTCCACTTGGAGCAAAAGCAACCACAGCACCATATGGTATGCTTGAGCCTGATTTTGATATATGTAAACTTGCCATAGCAGCAGGAGCCACATTT
>CAMEZN010000247.1 GCA_945947845.1 uncultured Mucispirillum sp.
TCAAAACTTGATAAGGCTCAGAAATTAGGAGTAACTGTTATCTCTCAGAATGAGTTTTTAGGTATGATATAATAAATATAAGTTTATAAATTTCTTTTATTTATACAGTAGTTATCTTTAAAAATGAATAGTAATTATCGTCTTTATGTTAATTAGCAAATTTTATCTTGAATTTATTTTATATAATATTATTATAATCTAATAAAGATTTTTAATTTTTATTTCATAAGTGTTATCTAATGTCGCTTGGCTGGGATAATATTAAATATGAATGTTAAAAGATTATTATTAATTATAGTATTTATATTGATTTATTCATTATCATCTTATGGTGAAGATAATATTACTGTTCCACATTTTAATACTTCATTTACAAAAAGTAAAAAGTTAATGGAGCAGGTATATTATGATTATCAAATAAGTTTTTATTGTAACTGTAAATATAATTATGAATTAGTGAATAAAACAGTAAAAGGTGTTGTTGATGAAAAAAGCTGCGGTTACAGCCCCCGTAAAAATAAAAAAATGGGAATGTATATAGAATGGGAGCATATTGTTCCAGCATGGGCATTTGGCAGCACTAGAAAATGCTGGCGGGAAGAATTATGCACAGCCAGCAGGGGTAAAAAGTATAAAGGCAGAAAATGCTGTGCAAAAATTGATAATATATTTAAAGCAATGGAAGCAGATATGTATAATCTTTTTCCAGCTGTTGGGGAATTAAATGCTGATAGAAAACATTATCATTTTGGGATAATTGCAGGAGAAGACAGAGAGTATGGAGCATGTGATTTTGAAGTAAAAAATAAAATTGCTGAACCAAAGGAAGATATAAGAGGAGATATTGCTCGGACTTATTTTTATATGGAAAAAACATATAATGTAAAAATATCTGATAAACAAAGAAAACTTTTTGAAGTGTGGGATAAGCTTGATAAAATTGATAAATGGGAAATAGAGCGGGCAAAACGAATAGAAAAAATCCAAGGCAATAGAAATACTTTTGTTATAAAAGATGATGAATAATATGATAAAAAAGTAATAAATTTATTTTATATATTTTATGCCATTTTATAATTTTAATTTTTATAAATGTTATGCTTAAATTTAAGAATAATGTAAAAATAAAAAGCATACAGAATATTGTATGCTTTTATAAATCTTTTATAACTGGTTTTCTTTTACAAACTGTTTCAAAGTTTCTCTTAATTTTTGGCTTCCTATCCAGTTTTTATTAATTGCTTTATCAGCATTAAGACATTCATCATATCTATCATAATGTATTTTTTGCAGTTCTTCTTTTGATTTTAAACTTCCATCTGCATTAATACATGTTTTAAATAATTCTCTTGCTTCTTCTGGTTTTTCTTCAAAATAGTTTATAGTCCTTGCAAATCCAAGCATAAGACCTATCCTGTCAGAAGACTGCACAGCAATATCTCCATTAATACTATCTTTAACAGCCTTAACAGCATTACTGCATTCTTCTTTTTTATCTATTGATAAAGATTTACTGTTTTTACAGAATTTAATATATTCCATAGCATCTTTTAAGTGAGTATTATAATATTTAACTGATTTTACAAAACTTTTTGCTCTTATACCTTCTTCTGCATTTTCACATTCTTGCAGCATATTTAAAGTTTTTGCAGACAGTATAGATTTATCACCAGAAAAAATTGCTTTCATAATTTTTTCCTGTTCTTTTTCACTAAGGTTTTTTTCCCATTTTTTACATTCAGCAACTTTTTTTTCTGCTTCCTGCTGGTTTGAAAAGTAATAATCAACAGTTTTTGCTTCTGATACTAAACACATAGAAAGTGAAAAAATAATGATAAAAAATAATATTTTCACAGCAGTATTGTTTTGCAGTTTTTCATAACTTATTATGGAATTTTTCATCGTTTCTTCCTTTATCTTAAAATATTAATCTTATAATAAATAAAAAAAGCAAAGCTTTTTAGCTTTGCTTTTAAATTATGCCGAAGGCGGGACTTGAACCCGCACGAGGAAGCCCCACCACCCCCTCAAGATGGCGTGTCTACCAATTCCACCACTTCGGCGTTAGAGATATTTATATATATTAAAAAAAATATTTTGTCAACACATTATAATATATTTATTTGATTTTTTTATTTTTCATAAAATTATCTATCCGTTCTTTTGCATTTTCACCTAGATTAACATAATAAAGCTGAAAACTCTGCCCATGATATGAGCCAGTGCCAAAAACTGATGGAATAGGTATTTGATATTTATTTTCATCTATTGTAGTGCACAGCACAACACCTTTATCTAAATCTAATACAGCATCAGCAATACCGGGAGTTGTAATCTTTAATGTGTTTTGGTCAAGTGAGCCAAGATTTTCTTCTTTTGCAGCAGGGGTTTCATCTCTTTTCCAGTTAACAGGGTTAATCACAAGCCGTCCTTCTGTATATAAAGCATCTATTCCCGCTTTATTTGGAGACTGCACTTCAAAAGCAATAATAACACCAGTATCACCAGAGCCATTTGCAAATTTTAAGTGTGGATTTTCTGCCATAAATTTTTCAGTAACAGGGTAACCTATAACATAAGCTGCTACCATGATTTTATAATATTCTGTATGCTTTTTCATATAACTGCTTAATACATACTTCATTACTGCTGAACCCTGAGAATGACTAACTAATATAAATGGTCTGCTTTTGTTATAATGCTTAAAGTAATAATCTATGTCACTGTATATTTCATTTATGCCCTGAATATTATTCTGCATAATTTTTTCTATTTCGTTATAGTTTGAATATTCAATAGCTTCTATATCATACTGAGTATAATATGGAGCAAAAATATTAGCATATTTGCTGAAAGCAGCAGCTTGCAGTTTTATAACTCTTTGAGCTGCATTTTGCATCTGCATATCGTTTGCTGGACATATATTAGATATATCACTGGCACATACTGTTGGGTATATGTAAAATACATCTACACTATGAGTTATATTATCCGGCAGGCTGAGCCAGTTTTCTTTTTCAGCATATAAGTTATAACTGGCTGCATTTTTATTATTTTGGATACAGCCTGATATTATAAATAAGGCAGCAAAAACAACAGCAGCTTTATGCACTTATAGAATCTCCACTATTTTTCTTAAATATTCCTTGCAGCATAAGTGCAAGAGCTCCATCACCTGTTACATTGCAGGCTGTGCCAAAGCTGTCTTGTAATGCAAATATTGCCATAACAAGCCCAACACCTGTTGCATCAAAGCCTAAAACTGATGTTATTATACCAATAGATGCAGCTACTGTGCCGCCAGGAACACCGGGAGCACCTACTGCAAATATACCTAAAAGAACAATAAAAACTATCATTGTAGAAAGGCTTGGAAGTGAGCCATAAAGTA
>CAMEZN010000248.1 GCA_945947845.1 uncultured Mucispirillum sp.
AATTGAAAACAACTACATATTAAAAATCTCTAATCATAATGAAAAAACAACTATTCCGGGAAATTTAAGAAGTGCTTTTGTTAAAGATAAAAATGGAGAATATGTTACATCTCTTATTTACTTTTCTGATGAAGATTATAAGAATACTGGTAAATTTTTACATATTTTTGATGATAGTAAATATATGGTTAATAACTCTGGTTTTATTCTTGGGGAACAAAGACAATCACTTGTTTATGCTAGCGATGGAAAAATAAGTTCCTTTGAAGGAAAATACAGCAGCCAGTCTTTACTTGAAATAAGGCAAAATTCTATAAAAGATTTAGAATGTCTTGACTGGTCATATAAAAGGATAGTAAAGCCGCACAGGGCAAAAGTCAGCTTATCTGAAAAAGTATTTAATGTAAAAAAATATCTGACATTAAATATGCTTTTACAAATGGATAAAAATTATAAATTATAATAATAAGGCATGATTTTTGCAAGAAATCATAGAAAACATATATTTTTTAGGGTAACAGTATGGAAAAATTTAAAACATTTATTAAAGAAATGCGGTTTGAATATAAAGTATTAAGTATTTTTATAATAATACTATTACTTTCAGTGCCTTATAGTATTATTAAAAAGAAATTTTTTCCTGCTAATCAAACCGTGGCAGTATCAAATGCAAATTATGGTTCAGGTGCAGGTGGTGCAGGAGTTACAGGAAATAGTTTATCAGATATGCAGCAAAATATGCAGACTCAGGAAAATACATCTCAACAGGCTTCTTCAATCAGCGAAGCAGTTAGTGCAGAACGACCTTTAATTTTAAATGATACTGCACTATACAGTGAAAATTTTAAGCAGATTATGGTAGAAGTCCCAGAAATAAAACATATAGAGCTTGCTACTCAGGTAGAAAACCCTACTGTTTGGATATATAGTTTAAATGATGGGTTAAGAAAAGATGATGTGGCAGCAGAATACTGCTCTATATTACACAGCAGGGGTATAATGGCATCAAATATAACAATTTATGATGAAAAAGAAAGGCGACATGGTAAATTAGTTGAACTTGGTGCTGCTAAGTGTATGTAAAATTCTATGATTAAATTTTTAAAAAAATTATTTAAACGGAAACCAAAATATACTCTTTATGAGCTTGGCTCTATGGCAGCAGATAGGAATGATTTTGCTGCTGCTTTTAAGTGTTTTGTGGCTGATGCTAAAAAAAATAACAATCCCCAGTCTCAATTTTTGACCGGTTTTTTTCTTTATCATGGCACAGGTGTCAAAAAGAATTATGAATATGCTTTGGAGTGGTTTAAACTTGCAGCTGAAAATGGTAACGCCGATGCTATGTTTTATATTGGGGAGATATATAAAAATGGCAAAGGTGTTATAAAGGATATGAATACAGCTGCAAAATGGTATTTAAAGGCAGCAGAGCTTGACCATACAGAAGCACAGTTTAATATAGGATTTTGTTATAAAAACGGTAAAGGTGTGCCAAAAAATGATATAGAAGCATTAAGATGGCTTGAACCAGCAGCAGAAAAAGGAAATATGAAAGCCCAATATAATATGGGTATTATGTGTGCTGGTGGCAGAGGTATGCCAAGAGATGATGAGGCTGCTGCAAACTGGTATAGAAAGGCAGCAGAACAAGGCTATTCTATTGCTATGTATAATCTGGGCTTTATGTATCAAAGCGGAAGAGGTGTAAAGCGGGATTATAAAGAAGCAGTGAAATGGTTTAAGAAATCAGGGGAGTAGGATATGGATTTTCTAAATCTTCATACTTATGGTTATTTATTTGTATGGTTTATAATATATAGTTTTTTTGGCTGGGTATATGAGAGCCTTTGGGCAAGTTTTAATGAAAGGCAGTGGGTAAACAGAGGGTTTTTATCTGGTCCAGTAATACCTATATATGGGTTTGGTGCAGTTTCTTTTGTGCTGCTGCTTAGTGATATATCAAACCCAGTATATATCTTCATATTAGGTATGGTGATAGCATCAATATTAGAATATTTTACATCTTGGGCTATGGAAAAACTTTTTCATGCTCGCTGGTGGGATTATAACCATTATCCATTTAATTTAAATGGCAGAATATGTTTATATGGTGCACTGCTTTTTGGTTTTTTTGCTGTTGTGATTATAAAGGGTGTGCAGCCTTATGTTGCAAAATTTACAGCTGGTTTTTCAGATTATTCATTATATATTTTATCAGTGATTTTAATGATTTTATTCTTAACAGATACTATTTTAACTGTCCGTAAAGTGCTGCATTTAAAAGAACGTATGCAGGAACTGCAAAAAGCTATTATTTTATATAGAAATCAGGCAGAAGAAAAGATTGCTGAATATAAAAAATACCGTCATGAGCAAAGACAGCAGATGCTTTTGAATATGAAGGCTGATTTTGAAGACAGTAAACTTTATGCTGTATTAAAAGAAAAATTTGGTGATTTAGATAGTCATGAAAAAAGGCTTTTAAAAGCATTCCCTAATTTAAGGTCAAAAGAGTTTGATGATGCTGTTATAAGACTTAAAAATAAACTTGCAGAATATAAAAGCAGGAGAGAAAAGTAATGAAATCTTATAGAAAAGAATTAGTAATTAGATATCCTAAAAGGAGAGGGTATGTAAATATTACTCCTCAGGTGAAAGAAGCATTAATAGAAAGTTCTATAAAAGAAGGGCTTGTGCTTGTTAATTCCATGCATATAACATCAAGTGTCTTTATTAATGATGATGAGAGTGGCCTGCTTTCTGATTTTGAAGTATGGCTTGAAAAATTAGCACCAGAAAAACCACACAGCCAGTATCAGCATAATGGTTATGAAGATAATGCAGATGCTCATTTAAAAAGGCAGGTAATGGGCAGGGAAGTAGTTGTGGCAGTTACAGATGGTAAACTTGATTTTGGCACATGGGAACAGATTTTTTATGGTGAATATGACGGCATGCGGGATAAAAGGCTTTTAATAAAAATTATTGGTGAATAATTTTTATGAAGCATATATTATACTTTTTTATATTGCTTTTGTTTTTTAATACTGCTTATGGGTATGAGCAGATATATTACCCGGAAGAAGAATATTCGCCACGATTTATTATTAAAGATTACAGTTATATCCATAATTATAATCAGCTTTGGCAGGAACTGTCTTCTCAAATAGATATTTCTGTGTATGATGAATTTATATATAAAGATTTTGGAACTTATACATCTCGTAAATCACGAGATGAAGTAATTAATTTCATTAAAAACTATCAAATACAGGTAGGTGAACTGCTGCATAAGGATATGATATATCCTGCTATCAACAGCCTTATAATGCAAAACAAGGCATTATTAAAAGCAAGGCAGGTTTTAGAGAATGTGCCGGGGCATGAT
>CAMEZN010000249.1 GCA_945947845.1 uncultured Mucispirillum sp.
ATTTTTCTAATACTACCACTTTAAGATTTCTTAAATACTTTTTTGTAACAGGTGCATATACATATAATGGAACTATTTATAAAAATATAACTTCCAACACATATAATACTACTACACAAATATCTTCTGGTATTAATGTATGGCGGATAGTTTTACAGGGATATTATAAATGGAGCGGTTATAATTCAGATATGAGTTTTAATGGATTAATACCAAAAAGTTATGGTGGTTCATTATTATATAATGCAGAATGCTGGAGCCTTGGTTTAAGTGCCGAAGTTACAAGTTCAATAGTTAACTCAATAGATGGCAGATATAATAGAAATGATTTAAAATTCTTTTTATTATTTAGTTTAAGAGGGCTTGGTGATAGTAAAATACAAGCATTTTCAATAAATCAAGAAGAACCTATTTAGAAGATTTATTGCAAAAAAGAAATAAATATGATATAATGATAAAAATTTTATATAGGAATAATATGAAAAAAATAATAACAACAATAGTAATATTATATACTGCGATATTTTATGCTGGTGAAAGTTATGCTTATAATGTTGTAGCAACAGGTAAAGCAACCATTAAAAATTTAAAGCTTAGAGATGCTTATTATAATGCAATGAATAATGCAAAACTAGCATCTATCCGCTGGTATTACAAAGAAAATAATATATCAGATATGGAAGTTACAGAGGATTTCTTTAAATTTATAAGAAGTTACTCTATTTTAGAACAAAAAATTGAAGATAACTCCACAGTTGCAATTAAACTAAAAATTGACCTTGATGATACAGCATTAAAAGATGCAAGGCTTTTATTAAATCAGTATGCTGATTCTACTGTATATTTATACAGAGGTATAGATGAAGCAATACTTCCTGCTAAACAGATGCAAAATACTATTACTAATACACTTGCTGCCCAACAGTTTTCTTTATCAGACCAAGCATTATTTTTAGGTAAAATAGAAGATATAAATAATGAAAAATTAGTTACCAAAGCATTTAATGAAGTTAATAGTGCATCATTAATTATCTTTGATTTTAGAATAATAAACAGTTTAGAAAAATTTAAAGACCCTAATAATATGTGCGAAGTAGAAACAACTGTATCTATTTTAAATAAGAAAAATGATAACAAAACTATACAAATAGTTACTGGAAGTGATAATGCTAACCCTATTAAGTGTTATAATAATGCTGTAAAACAAGCAGCTTCTGAGACAGTAGCATATGTAAGAGATAATATTATACAGCTTCCAGAAACAGCTGCAAAACTTCAAAAATATGATATTCATTTTATTAATGCAAATAACCTTGTATTAACTAAAAATATTATAGATACTCTTTCTCAAAGAGGGCTTGTAAAATCATATAAAACAGTTTCATACTCACAGAAAAATGTTGTTTTTGAAGTAGATACTTATTTTTCAATAGAAGAATTAAGTAAAAAAATACAGGAATTAAATTTACAAACACAACCTAGTAAAATAGAGTTTACTGATAAAAAACTTATACTGGATTTTTCAGTTGAATAATAACAGGAATTTTTATGATTAATAAACTATTAGAAGCAGTAAAATCAAAAAGAAAAGTATTGATACAAACTCATAATAACCCAGACCCAGATACTATTGCAGCAGCTTTTGCATTAAAAAATTTACTTACTACTACATTAAAAAAACGGGTTACAATAGCATATATGGGAGTTATTGGAAGAGCTGAAAATAAAGAGTTTGTTAAACTTTGTAAAATTGATATGCACTATATTACAAAGCTGAATATTGCAAGGTATGATTACCTTATTTTAGTTGATACACAGCCGGGAGCTGGTAATATATATGAAACTGGTCAAAGACTTCCTGATGCTGTTATTGACCACCATAATCTTAGAACTATCTCAACTACAATACCTTTTAATGATATTAGAACTCACTATGGTTCTACTTCAACAATTATTGCAGAATATTATAAAGAACTTGGCATTATTCCAGATATAAATACGGCTACCGCTCTTTATTATGGTATTAAAACAGATACTTTTGGTGCAGGTCGTGGAAATACTCAGGCTGATATGGATATGATAAGTTATGTATTTCCAAATGCTTCATTTGCTAAGCTTAATAAAATAGAAACACCAGAACTGCCAAGATATTATTTTAAGACTATTCGTAAAGCAGTTGACCAAGCAATTATTTATAATGATTTAATTTTCTGTGATTTAGAAGAAGTTAGAAACCCTGATTTAATTGCTGAGATATCTGACTACCTGCTTAGAATGAGAGAAATTAAATCATCTTTTGTTGTTGGAAGAATAGACCAAACATGCTACTTTTCTATACGAAATAAAACAAGTAAAAAAGCTGTTGGAACGATAGCATTAGCTATTGTAAAAGGTATAGGTTATGGTGGAGGACACATGAAGTCTGCTGGTGGCCAAATACCTTTAAAATCAAAAACTTATGAACAAATTATTGAAATTTTAAAATCTAGGCTTTTAAAGAAACTAGGTATAAAAAACGCTGAAGAAAAGCAAATATAAAGGAGGACAATATGAAAAAATATGTTTGCAATGTATGCGGCTGGATATATGACCCAGCAATTGGAATCCCTGAAGATGGAATAGCTCCGGGCACTGCATTTGAAGATTTACCAGATGACTGGGTATGTCCACAATGTTTTGTTAGTAAAGATGAATTTTCTCCATTAGAAGATTAAGCTATAAATAAAATAAGTTAGTTATATTTAATAAAAGCCTGATAATATAACTTATATTATCAGGCTAAAAATAATATATAAAAACTTAATTCATGATAATTCATATGTTTATCAGTTAAATTTCAGTATTATATTATTTATAATCTATAAAGTTAAATACTTTATTATAAACTTATCTTATATAGAAAGTCCTTTATCATTTCATAATATGATTATTCATTTACTTTTCAATTATGCACTACTATTTTACAAAGTATAATTTACTTTAATTCTATTGCTTTATTTTTCTTAGTAATTGTAGTAATTTTTTCTGTTTTATTATCTTCTACACTTATAAGCTCACCGCTGTCCTGTAATCTTCTTCCTTGAATCAAATCATCGCCTGTTACTTTATCAATATTTGTATTTTCTATTGGTTGAACATTTTTTGTCTGAACATTTTTGACCATATCATATATTCTATAATCAATAAGTTTACCATTTAAATAAGCAAGCCCCGGACCTGATGTAGTAAAAGTATATGCCTGTAATTTTTTAAACCAATCATCAGAATTGATATTAATTAAGATATCATTAACCTGCTTATCTATTGCTGTTGCAACAAAATGACCATAATCTGCTAACACTAAAAGATTAGATGAAGCAGCAATTGTTGAACCAGATAAATA
>CAMEZN010000250.1 GCA_945947845.1 uncultured Mucispirillum sp.
TCTTCAAACTCACCAGTATGTTTATAATCAAGTTCAGTATAGTTTGTTAAATATCCTAAAACATTTGCTTTTAATTTTAATTCAAGTGGAAGAACATTATTTTTTTCTGCCATAAAATCATAACCCTGTTGAGCTTTAAACTCAACATTCCAGCCTTTACCTATCAATGAAGTAATAAATTCATAAGAAATAGAGCTTTGATATGAAGTAATATCATTAAATAAAAGGTTTGGAAAGTTAGTGATTGTATCAGCAGTAGGGTGTTCTAATTTAGGAGAATATGAAATACTAATATTATTTTGTATAGAATGTCTGAATGAACCGTAATCTTTATATATTTCTTTAACAGTTAAAGTTAAATCAGCTCCGCCCCAGTATTTTTCTGCTGTATTTTCATTTAATGTATATATACCGCCAAAATCATGGCTGTAATAATTATCAAAATTAAATGGCAGAGTGCTGTCCTGCCATCTGATATAACCAATATAGGCAGAAGGGGTAATCGTCAAAAATTTAGCATCAATTGGCACATAAAGTCTGCTGTATGCTCCAAACCTGTTCATTGCCCATTCTGTTTCATCTTTTGGTTTATTTTGAGTAGTATAGTAATACTGTGTGTTTTTTGATATAAGCCTGTCATAAGATAAATCATACTCTAAAAATACATAAGGAATATCTTTGACAATTTTATTTACTCTTACAGAAGGCATTCTTACAAGCTGATTTTTAGTATAACCTGTTGTAGTATCTCTATAAAGCATATCTCTTCTGTAAAATATTTGAGAATCAATATAATCATTAACATATTTGACTTTAAGCTCACCAAAAAACATATTCTGATAGTTTTCTTTATTAAACATAGAAATAGAATAGTCATCATAATCCCTTGTATAAAGATAATCAGAAACATAATCCCCATTTAAGTTAATATATAAATTTTTAACAGGTATATATTGATTTTTTAATGTAGCCCGCCACCGTGATTGAGTATCAGCCTCTGAACCAAAGTCTTTAATATGTTCTGCTGCTAAATAAAATTTACTTTCATCAGAATGAGCATATCGTGCTTCAAACTGTTCCTGCACACCTCTTTCAGAATAAAGCCCCAAACCAATTGTAAAATCATAGTTAATATCAGGTGCAATAAAATATTGAAAGTTGCCCATTGCTCCCATTATTGTATCATAACCTATATTTGGCATCAAAAACCCTGTTTTTCTGTTTGAAGATACTGGATAGAAAAATTTTGGCACATAAACAAAAGGGCTGTCATATATATTGACAGTTGCATGGTTTAACTGCATATAGCCATCAATATCAAGTTCTCCTTCATACATAGATAGAGACCATTCCGGCACACTTCCAGAACATGCAGAAATTTTTGCATCTTTTACTGTAAAAGTTGTAGGACCTGTTTTATTCATACTTTCAGCACAAAGATAATTAAATGGTGCTAAAAACCCTTTAATATCTTCTGCTGTGCTTGTTTCTGCATTAAGATTATATTCTATTTTTTCAGCTTCAAGTTTTTGTTCAGGGCTTTCTATTTTCACATTACCAGAAGCCTGCACTTCTGTTGTTTTTGAGTTATACATTACTTTTTCTGCTGTAATTGTTAAACCTTTTGCCTGCAACATAACATTTCCTATTGCTTCATACATATTATCGCCGATTCTTGTAACTTGGTCTGCTTCAAGAACATAGGAAATATCTGTATTATTAATTTTGGCATAACTATTTATACTATAAAAAAATATAAATATTAGAAAAAGCAGTGTTTTATACTTCATTGCTGTTACCATTTATATATTCTTTAAGATATGCACATAAATAAAATGAACCAGTTATTAAAATTTTACCTTTATAGTGAGTCTCTGCATATTTAAAAGCTTCTATTGGTGATTTAATGAATATAATATTTTTATTATTACACTCTTTTATGCTTCTAATATTATCAGGTAAAGTTGTAACAATAAGGTTAGGGGATACCTGTTTTAAAATTTCTGCTGTATTTTCAATGTTTCTATCGTTTGTTACTGTGAAAATAACTGCTCCAATATTCTGCTTTTTCCATGTATCTTTAATTTTTAATATACCGGGCATATTGTGTGAACCATCAAAAATAACATTGCCAATTTTTTCCATTCTGCATGGTGGCAGTTTTAAATTATGGCTGTATTTAAAATCTTTATTTAATAATATTTTATAAATATATGATGATGTAGTATAATTTTCATTATATGGATATGGGTAGTCATCATCTTTTATGATGACATCTTTTTCTATAAATTTAATTTCATTTTGCACTGTTTTTTTTATATGTTCTAATACAAAAGGTTTATTATAAGCAAGTATCAGTATAGAATTATCTCTTAAAATTCCCAGTTTTTCATTAATTATGCCATAAATATTGTTTCCAAGATATGCTGCATGGTCATGCCCCATAGAAGTAATAACACAGATTTTGTTATTTATTAGGCTTGTGTTTGTAGCATCATATCTGCCGCCTAAACCAGTTTCTAAAATAGTAAAATCAGGTGATTTTGATTGAAAATATAACATTGCAGTAAAAAAGACAGCTTCAAAGTAAGAAAGTTTATTTTTTATTATTAAATTTTGATATTTAGTAAAGATAGTATCCATTTCATTATCAGAAATATCTGATAGATTATAAGAAATCCTTTCATTTATTTTTAGTATATGGGGAGATGTAAAAAGAGCAGCTTTATATCCTGATAATTGCAGCATTTGATATAAGAAGTATGATGTAGACCCTTTACCATTAGTGCCTGCTATATGGATTATTTTACCAAGACTTTTTTCATCAAACCCAGCTTCTTTTAAAGCATTATCAATACGGCTTAAAGATAAGTCTAAGTTTTTAAATTCAAATTTATCTGCATAATAAGATTCAAACTTATTCAATATTTATAAACCACCTTGATATAAATTGATTTTATTTATACAGATAAATATAATATTTTGCAAGCCTATAAATGAGAAATATTGTAAATTCCTTGTTTTTCTAGTATTTTAAAGCATTCTGTTAAAACAATTGCCGTATTGACTGCATCAAATAATGCTCTATGTCTATCACTTTCTGGTAAAGATATTTTAACATTGAAATAGTCAATTAAATTATCAAGTTTATAAGCAGGAAGACCGGGCACTGCTTTTTTAGCCAGTTTAACAGTATCTATACTGTAAGGAAATGGCAGTTCTAATGAGCAGCAGGCAGCTTCATGCTGAATAAAACGCATATCAAAATTAATGTTGTGTCCTACAATTATACTTTTAGAAGCAAATGAAATGAAAGATGGCAGCACTTCATGTATAAGTGGTTTATCTTGCACCATTTCATTTGATATTTTA
>CAMEZN010000251.1 GCA_945947845.1 uncultured Mucispirillum sp.
GTATATGACCCAAAAGTTGTAAGCCTGCCATTTATACTTGATATGTATTATAAAGTAATTGACCCAACTTCTATCAACAAACAGGGTAATGATAAAGGCACTCAATATAGAACAGGTATATACTATATTGATGAAAATGACAAAACAGTTGCTGAAAAATCACTGCAAAAACTTGCAGAAAAATATAAAGGCAAAAAAATTGCCATAGAGCTTATGCCTGTTATAAATTACTATAAGGCAGAAGAATATCATCAAAAATATTTAGATAAAAACCCTTTTGGATACTGCCATATAGGAAAAGATAAATTTGATGAAGCAGCAAAAGCTGTTGATAATAGTATTAATTTAAGCAGCAGTAATGCAAAAAAATACACTGCACCAAGCAAAGCTGAACTTAAATCAAAACTTACAGATATGCAGTATAATGTTACACAAAATAATGGAACAGAGCCGCCATTTAGAAATGAATACTGGAATAATAAACAAAAAGGTATTTATGTTGATATTACAACAGGTGAGCCGCTTTTTTCATCAAAAGATAAATATGATTCTGGCAGTGGCTGGCCAAGCTTTACTAAACCTATAAATGGCACTGATTTACAGGAAAATAAAGATACCAGCCATGGAATGATAAGAACAGAAGTCAGGAGTAAAGCAGGTAATGCTCATTTAGGACATGTTTTTAATGACGGCCCAAAAGATAAAGGCGGTATGCGATACTGCATTAATAGTGCTTCACTGAAATTTATACCAAAAGAAGAAATGGAAGCACAAGGTTATGGACATTTGATACATCTTGTAGATTAGTAATATATTTCTCATACCTCTTCTCAACACCCTTCCCTTGAAAGCCCATTAACAAGGGAAGGGATTTTTATTTCTATTATTATGTTCAGAAATTATTAAAGTTAATGTTATATATATTTTTTACACACAAAATATAATATATAAACCTGTATTAAATCATAAAAATTTTATAAATAAACTATACATTAAATACCAGTATGTTTTAATACATTAATAATTTAATGATATTATAAATTTATTATAATGCTTTTTAGCTGATAACATTTGAATAATATAATCATTTTTATTTATTTGTATAATAGTAAATAAAATATATTATTTAGCAAAGCAGTAAAATGATAATTTTAAAAAATTAAACCCCTTGATAAATTCATCAAGGGGTTTCACAATTAATCTACTTTAAACTGATTTAAAATCTGCTCTAAGTTTGTTGTTTTAATCTGCAAATGGTCAATAGTTTTCGTTACTTCACTAATCGCCACATTTGATTGAGCTATACCTGCACTTATACTGCCAGTATTATTTGTTACATCTTGTATAGAATTATTTTGCTCCTCTACCATATGTGTTATATTCACTATATCGCTGTTAGCTTCTGAAATACCGTCAACTACATGTCTAAAATCATCTAATGTTTTATCTACTTTATTAGAGCCATCATCAATAGATTTTGATGTAGTATTCATATTTTTTGCGGCACTATCACTTTCCTGCTGGAATGACTGAATAATTGTTGATATTTCATTAGTAGCAGTAGATGTTCTTTCTGCCAGCTTTCTTACCTCATCAGCAACCACTGCAAAACCTCTGCCAGCTTCCCCGGCTCTTGCTGCTTCAATTGCTGCATTTAGTGCTAAAAGGTTAGTCTGGTCTGCAATATCATTAATAACTGTTAAAATTCTGCCAATATCTTCTGAACTTTCAGATAATGTGCTGATTGTTTGTGCTAGTTTGCTTGTATTTTCACTAATAACTTTCATTTCATTTTTAATGCTTATAAGTGAAACTGCTCCTGCTTGTGTTAAGTTAGTTGTATTTTGCAGTCTTTCTGAACTTTGTGATAAACTGCCAGATACACTGTCAGATAAACTTGATAAATTAATCATATTATGAGAGATATCTGTAATCTGCTCTGCTGTCATTATCAACTGTATTTTTTAATATATCAAAATACTTTTGAATAGCACTTAATTGTTCGCTAAAATTTGCTATATTTTGTTTACTTGGGTCTTTTAAATAGGTCTGGTAGTCATTTGTGCTTACAATAAAATCATTATTAATTGTAATAGCACTCTCAACTATTGAAGAATAATATGTAGCACTTACTTTTGCAGCTTTCTGCACAGTATATATGCCTATTAAAGATACAAATGCTAAAAAAGATGTAGCAATAATCAAAGCTGTTGCATTAATTATTACCTTAGTCCTTAATTTTAAATTAGATAACTTACGCATAAACACCCCCACATCTTTTTTTTGTAAGTAATACCGCAAAAAATTATTTTAATTCTCAATAAGGCTAAGAAACACTTTCTATTTATATTAAAATTCTATTTTCATATCCCTTTCAAAATCTGATAATTCGCCATGCTCTATTTTTATATAAAAAACTTTAACATTTTCTTCTTTATCATTTTTTCCTTTATAAAATTTTTCCATTATATCTGAATTTTCTAAAATATGGGTAATAAATGATTTATCATGCTCAAAAACTGCTTTTCCTTTTATCCTTATCCATCTGCTTAAAGTTACTGAACACAATTCTAAATTATCATCTTTTTGCAGTTCTTTATAAACAAGTTTACTTTCAGTAACAGCAAACCATAATGTTTCCTTAAAAATACCTAATGTTATCATAGGCCGTATTTTAGGAAGCCCGTCTAAACCAATATTTGCAAGCATCAGTATAGGGTTATGTTCTATAAATTCTCTAACTTCTTTATTAACCATTCTTACTCCTTGATGTATTACTGCTATAAAATTATTGCAGCATGCTATCTGCTAAGCTTAAAAATAGATAGAGCATTTCTTAATTCTGTTACATGACTTTCTATCTCATCAGCATAAGAATGCATACTTGTCATCTGCTGCCCAATTTCTGCAATAGCACCATTGATTTCACCAAGCCCTTCTATCATATCATTAGATTTTCCATCAATATTATGAGAACTTTCCATTGATGATTCTGCAACTTTTGCTACATCTGCCATACTTGAAGCCATCTCAACTGCACTTCTGCGAACAATATCTGCTGTTTCTACCATTTTATATATCTCTTTGGAATTAGCAGTAATAGTTTTGCTTGCATTAACGATACCCTGTAATACTGCATTAATAATATTATTTATTTCTCCAAGTGATGACTGAGTTTTTTCTGCCAGTTTCCTAACTTCATCTGCTACAACTGCAAACCCTCTGCCATGTTCACCAGCTCTTGCTGCTTCTATCGCCGCATTAAGTGCTAAAAGGTTAGTCTGGTCAGCTATTTCATCAATAACAGTTAATACTGTTTTAATATCTTCTGCTTCACGAACAAGCTCATTAATATC
>CAMEZN010000252.1 GCA_945947845.1 uncultured Mucispirillum sp.
TTTAATAAGAACGTTAAAGGACTCTGGCATATTTGGAGTGAAGCTGAAATTACCGTTTACAATAGACTCATAAACTGCTGTTCTGCCTTCCACATCATCTGATTTAACAGTAAGCATTTCCTGTAATATGTTTGCAGCACCATAAGCTTCTAATGCCCAAACCTCCATCTCTCCAAGTCTTTGGCCACCAAACTGAGCTTTACCACCAAGTGGCTGCTGAGTAACAAGTGAATATGGACCAGTTGAACGAGCATGGATTTTTGTATCAACTAAGTGGTGAAGTTTTAACATATACATTACACCAACAGTAACTTCCTGGTCAAACCTTTCACCAGTTCTTCCATCATATAAAACTGTTTGACCATCGCTTTGGAAACCTGCTTCTGTAAGCATTTTTTTAATGTCTGCTTCTTTGGCACCATTAAATACTTCTGTTGCAACATGTTTACCAAGTTTTTTAGCAGCCCAGCCTAAATGTGTTTCAAGTATCTGCCCAATGTTCATACGAGATGGCACTGAAAGTGGGTTTAACACTATTTCTACTGGTGTGCCGTCTGGTAAGTATGGCATATCTTCTTCCGGTAATATACGAGAAACAATACCTTTGTTACCATGGCGGCCTGCCATTTTATCACCAACAGATAAACGTCTGCGAATTGCAACATATACTCTAACTGATTTTAATACACCAGCAGATAATTCATCGCCTTTCTCTATTTTTCTTCGTTTATCTTGAAATTTTTCTTCTGCATCTTTTTTGCCCTGAGTGCATATTGCATCAGCACGAGCATATTCTGCATCAAACTCTACTTTTCCTTCAATATCAAATTTTGCCATTTCTCTTGCAGAAATAGGAGCAAGATTTTCTTCTGTTAATACTGTTCCAGCAGTTAAGCCTGCACAGTCTGATTTCAATGTTTTACCAATAAGCAGAGAAATCACTCTGTCTTTTCTAGCATTTTCAATAGCAGAAACTTCTCTTGTATATGCAGCAGCTATTCGCTCTGCTTCTTTTTGTTCTATTAATTCAGTTCTATGGTCTTTATTAATATCACGGCGAGTCATCACCTGAACATCTAAAATTGTTCCAGATATACCCGGCGGCACTCTTAATGAGGCATCTTTAACATCACCTGCTTTTTCACCAAAAATTGCACGAAGCAGTTTTTCTTCTGGTGTTGCCTGTGTCTCACCTTTTGGTGTTACTTTACCAACAAGTATATCACCTTCTGAAACTTTTGCTCCTATTCTGATAATACCGCTTTCATCTAAATTTCTTAAAGCTTCCTCAGATATATTTGGTATATCTCTTGTGATTTCTTCTGCACCAAGTTTTGTGTCTCTTGCATCTATTTCAAATACTTCTATATGTATAGATGTGAATGCATCTTCTTTGACTAATTTTTCTGATACTAATATAGAGTCTTCGTAGTTGTAACCCATCCAAGGCATAAATGCTACTACGATATTTCTACCAAGAGCAAGCTCACCCCTGTCAGTTGATGCTCCGTCTGCTAATGTATCGCCTTTTTTAACTTTCTGCCCAAGCACAACCCCTGCATTATAGTTAATGCAAGTATCCTGATTAGAACGGCGGTATTTCACTAAATCATGAACATCTATACCAAAAGAACCGTCTTCATTTACATAACGGACAATAATTGTATCTGCATCAACATAATCTACAATACCATCATGTGTTGAGATTAATGCTGAACCAGAATCTACCGCTACTTTTCTTTCTAAGCCTGTTCCTACAATTGGAGCATCTGTTCTAATTAATGGCACTGCTTGTCTCTGCATGTTTGAACCCATTAATGCACGGTTAGCATCATCATGCTCTAAAAACGGAATAAGAGCTGTTGATACTGATACAATCTGCATAGGGGCAACGTCCATTAACTGAACTTGTTCTTTTGGAGCATTTAAATTTTCACCAGCATAACGGCATGCTACTTCATCTGTTAAAAAGTAACCTTTTTCATCAAGCGGTGAGTTTGCCTGTGCTATATAATAATCTTCTTCTTGAAGAGCATACATATACACAACTTCATCTGTTACTCTACCATTTTCAACTTTTCTATATGGTGTTTCAATAAAACCAAATTCATTGATTTTTGCATAAGTAGTAAGAGATGTAATAAGACCAATGTTTGGACCTTCTGGTGTTTCAATAGGGCATATTCTGCCATAGTGAGAAGTGTGAACGTCACGAACTTCAAAACCAGCTCTATCTCTATTTAAACCGCCCGGCCCTAATGCTGAAAGACGACGTTTATGAGTAATCTCTGATAATGGGTTATTCTGGTCCATAAACTGAGAAAGCTGATAACTTCCAAAAAATTCTTTTATTGATGCTGAAAGTGGTTTCGCATTTAATAAATCTTGTGGAGTAGAGTCTTCTAAATCTTGAATACTCATTCTTTCCTTAACAGTTTTTTCCATTCTAGCAAGACCAATACGAATATGGTTTTGCAACTGTTCACCAGCAGCCCTTACTCTTCTATGGCCTAAGTGGTCAATATCATCTATATGCTCAACACCAAGACGAATATTATTAAGAACTCTTACAGTTTCTATTATATCTTCTTTTGCAAGAATAACTTTGTCTAATGCAACAGTTTCTTCTGAAATTCTAAGCCTTTTATTAATTTTTAAGCGGCCAACACGAGATAAATCATATCTTTTAGGGTTAAAGAAAAGATTATAAAACTGTGAAGCAGCTGTATCATCAGTTGCAGGCTCACCCGGACGAAGCTTTTTATAAATCTCAATTAAAGCTTCTTCCTTAGTTTTAATTTTATCAATAGCCATAATATCTCTGATAGCTGAGTCAGATGTCTGCCTATTAATAAAAAGAATAGAAAATTCTTTTATTCCAAGCCCTGTTATTTGCTCTAAAAGTTCTTCTGTTATTGTAGTATTAGATTCTGCAATAATTTCACCATTAGCAGCATCAATAATATCTTCTGCTAAATATGTTTCAATTAAATCCTTAGGGTCTATTTCATAGTTTGTTATCCCTGATTTAATTACTTTTTTAAATGCACCTTTTGTAATTGATACATTTGGTTTAACAATATATTCATCAGTTGCAGGGTCTTTAATACCTAATGTAAGTTTATGGTCAGTAATTATATGGTCTTTATTGAATTCCCTATAAAATCTGCCATTATCAATAGTTATTTTATCTTTTTGGTAGTATGTATCTAATATATCCTGATTAGTTAAGCCTAATGCTTTTAATAAAACTGTTACAGGTATTTTTTTCTTTTTATCAATGCGAACATACATAACATTCTTAGAATCAAATTCAAAATCGAGCCAAGAACCTCTGTATGGGATTATACGGGC
>CAMEZN010000253.1 GCA_945947845.1 uncultured Mucispirillum sp.
TAACTGATGTAGATGGTGTAAAAGATAAAGAAGGGAAAAGAATATCTACAATCCACCCAGAAGATGCAGAAGGTATGAAAAAAGACGGCACATTAACAGGTGGTATGATACCAAAAATAGACTGTGCAGTTAATGCTGTTAAAAGCGGAGTAAGCAAAGCCCACATAATAGACGGCAGAATAAAACATTCTATACTTTTAGAGATTTTTACAGATTCTGGTATAGGAACACAGATACTATAATGATATTAAAAGCACCAAGATATTTTTTAGATGAGATAGTGGCACCCGCCTGTAATAATGATAAGGATATTATTCAGGCATTTGCAGATATTCCGCGGTCATTATTTGTAGATGAAGGCATGAAATTCAAAGCATATGAAGATAAGGCACTGCCCATAGGTATGGGGCAGACAATATCTCAGGTTACAACAGTTGCTAATATGCTTTATATGTTAGAGCTTCAAAAAGAAGATAATATATTAGAGATAGGTTCAGGCAGCGGTTTTGTAACAGCACTTTTATCTCGTCTTGTAAACCATGTATATGCAGTGGAGCTTCTGCCAAAGTTAATGGAAAAGGCAAGAACTACTATTAAGTCATTAAGAATAACTAATGTAAGTATGAAATCAGATGACGGCGGAAAAGGCTGGGCAGAATATGCTCCATATGACAAAATTATAGCATCAGCAGGGGCAAAAAGGCTGCCAGAAAGTTTAGTAGAGCAGTTAAAAGAAGGGGGCATATTAGTGCTTCCATTAAATAATTATTTAATGAAATATAAAAAAGAGCATGGCAGGTTAATTGAAGAAAAAGGCATGGCATGCTCATTTGTAGATTTTGTAGGCAGTTAGGATACTAACTGCCTTTATTTTTACATGATGTTTAATCAGCATATAAAATACTTTATTTCCTTTCGCATTATAGTAGACAGCAGTATATCTATTTGTATTATCATTTTCTATATACTCATAATAATTTTGGCACATAATATGCAATATAAAATACATAAGAAAAGTGATATGGGATATTTGGCATAATACTTGCTAATATCAGGTTGTGAATAATTATTGTGGAGCGTAAAGCTATGAAAAAATTAATTTTAACTATTGTTTTGGTAACGATTTTATCAGTTCCAAGTTATGCGGCTGTTAAAATTCGTGATTTAGCAGATGTTCAGGGTATAAGGGACAACCAGCTTTTTGGTTATGGATTAGTTGTAGGTCTTAATGGTTCAGGTGATAAACAGCAGACAGAATTTACTGTTCAATCACTTGTAAATATGCTTGATAGAATGGGTATAACTGTTCCGCAAGGTGATGTAAAAGTTAAAAATGTGGCAGCAGTTATGGTTACAGCAAAACTTCCAGCCTTTGCAAAAGCAGGTAATAAGATAGATGTAACAGTATCATCAGTAGGTGATGCAAAAAGTTTAGAGGGTGGCACACTTTTATTAACACCATTAACAGGTGCTAATGGTCAGGTATATGCAGTTGCACAAGGTCCATTATCAGTTGGTGGCATGAATGCAACAGCTGGCGGAGCAGAAGTTACAAAAAATCACCCAACAGTAGGTATGATACCAAACGGTGCCATAGTTGAAAAAGAGATACCATTTCATTTAGAATCAGATTATTTTGATTTATCATTCAGCTCATTAGGGGTTGCAGATATAGTTCAGGCAAAAGCAGCAATAAATAGTTTTATTGGCACACCAATTGCTACTATAACTTCACCTACTAGTATTAGGGTAGATATTCCGGGTGAATTTAAAAATAATTATTATGACTTTTTAAGCAGTCTTTTAAATATTGAAATTCAGCCAGAAACATTTGCAAGAGTAATAGTAGATGAAAGGACTGGAACAATAGTTATGGGTTCAGATGTTAGAATAAGCACAGTAGCAGTAGCTCATGGCAACTTGACTATAACTATTACAAATCAAGTAGATGTTAGTCAGCCTGCTCCATTTAGTGATGGTGAGACAGTAGTAACAAATAATCCAGAAATCACTGTTGCAGAAGAACAGACTAACTTAATGGTTGTGCCTGAGAGTGTTACAATATCAGATTTAGTGAAAGCATTAAATGCAATAGGTGTAACTCCAAGAGATTTAATCTCTATATTACAGGCAATAAAAGCAGCAGGTGCACTGCATGCAGAATTGGAGTTGATGTAATGGTAGAGTTAGCAAAACTTAATGCAAATACAGAGCTTACAAAAGAACAGGCTCGTGAGAAAAGAGATAAAGAATTAAGAGATGCTTGTGCAGCATTTGAAGGAATGTTTATGGATATGATGATGAAAACTATGAGAAAAGCTACTATGGAATCATCATTAATTAAAAAAAGTAATGGAGAAAAAATATTTACCGAAATGCTTGACCAGCAGTATGTGGATATATTAGCAAAAACTCCAAGTTCTGGTTTAGGTGAAACTTTATATAAACATTTAAAACAAACTATGCCGCAGTATAGAGATGAGGGAAAAATTTTCCATAAAGAATTAAACCCATATGCAGTGCAGCAAAAAAGACAGGAAGCTTTCACTCAGGAAGGCTTAGATTTAGTTCAGTAAATTCTATCACTTCACAATAAATTCACACACTTATAGGAAGGGGAGGCGAAAGCTTCCCTTTTCTATTTGTAAAATATGGCATATAACTTGCTATATAATTTAACGAAGAAATCTGTTTATGGATAGCTTAGGCAAAATTTACCATATTTGCAGAAATAATCGGTAAAAGGCATAAAAAAACAGATACAAAAAAATATTTAAAAAATTTAAAAAAAGTGTTAAAGTTTTTTAAGCTGTATCCGATAGGGAAGAAGAGCATTGGAGGATATTATGAGAATTGATAGCAATATGATGTCTGGAATGGACACACTTGAACAAACTTCCCGTAAAAGAAATGTAGAAAAAGTTTCTGCAAATGACAAACAAAATTCTGCTGCGGTAGAAAGTGATGCAGTATCTATTTCTGAAAAAGGAAAAGATGTTTCAGAAATGACTCGCACTTTAAAAGAGATGCCTGATGTTCGTGCTGATAAAATAGCTGATTTAAAAGAAAGAATAGCAAACGGCACATATAATGTATCTGGCAGAGATGTAGCATCTAAAATTATTAATACTGCATTGGAAGATGTTTTTTAATTTTTAATAGGTAAATTTTTCCATAGGTTATCCTTAAAGTATGGTGATAAGCCTTTTAAGGAGGACATATATGGAGCACAATTCTATTAAAAACTTAGTAGAGATATTAAAATCACAGGTTACTCATTACAGCCTTATCCGTGATACTCTGCGAGAAGAAAAAGAAGCAGTAACAAGCTGGAATAATGATAAAATAAAA
>CAMEZN010000254.1 GCA_945947845.1 uncultured Mucispirillum sp.
ATTCATATTTTTCCTTATCTTTTAAATAATGCAGTGAACCTTCCCCCTGCTGCTTAAATGCTTTTATCCTATTATTTAAAATATCTTCTGCATTATTAATAAAAAGCTGAACAATCTCATCTATAAGCCTGTCATAGCTTGTTTTAAGTGTATCATAAATATTATCCTGCACTTTTTTTTGAAGAATAATATCCCCAGTATCAAGCCCTTTATCTATTTTATGGATAGTAACTCCTTTTGGGCTGTTTTCTAAATAACTCCATAAATTAGGGTCTGCTCCTTTGTTATAAGGCAGCAGTGAAATGTGCATATTTATAATTTTATCTGGAAATAAATCTATAATTTCCTGCTTTATAATATGCCTGTATCCAAAACTTATAATAAAATCATAATCTAAAACTTCATTTTTATTTAATTTATCAGTATATATATTTGTTTTATGGCCAGAAGATATTAAACATTCATTTATCAGACTGCATTTTTCTCCTAAAAGCAGTATATTCATCTATTATCCTCTATTATTTTTTTTGCATTATACATACTGTTTAAATCTAAAAGCTTGACAGCTTCTTCAAGTTCTTCTGCTCTGTCTTTAAAAACATATTTTTGATATATATTATTATTTAATACTTTAAGCCATGGGTTATTATGAAAAAGATTAACTATATCTTTATAATTAAAATCATCTCCCAGCATAAAATATATTAAATTCATTAAAGCATAATCTTCATAAGTATCAACTGTTATACGGATATCTGAATAATTATGCCCATTTTTTTCTAAAACATCTATTTTAGTATAACTTTCATTTTTTCTTGCATGCCATGTTACATGTTCCCTGACTTTGATATCTTTTTCTTCCCTGTCTATCCTTTTAAGAGCTTCATAAGTAATAACCTCTGTATCAAGTCCGTGTGGAAAAGTTCTCTTTTCTACATTTGATACATAATCAACTGATGAATTTTCATGTATTTTTATACATTCTTTTATTACTTCATAATCAATACATGGGCAGTCTGCTGTTATACGGACTACTCTTTCAATACTGTATTTTTCACATGCTTTTATATACCGCATAAGCACATCATCAAGGCTTCCTCTGTATACTTTTGCACCATATTTTAATGCTTCCATTTCTGTTAAATCATCATCTTGATTATCGCTTGTAGCAAGAATAACTGTATCACATGCTTTTTTTGCCCGCATTATTACTCTGCCAAGCATAGATATTCCGCTTCCAGCAGGAAGTTCCATTAATATTTTATCTTTTAATCTTTTAGATGACCGCCTTGCCTGAATAATTATGCCAGTTTTCATTATGATACCTTTAATGCTTTATTTATCTTATCTATTACAAAATACACTTCTTCATTACTTAAAAGCGGATAAACAGGCAGTGAAAGTTCTCTGCGGTAAAAATCATATGATAATGGAGTATCTTTATAATTATAACCAAGTGATTCATAATATGGGTGTTTATTTACTGGCATATAATGAATTTGAGTAAAAATATTATTTTCTTTTAAATAATAATATACTTTATCTCTTAAAGAATTATTTTCAAATAAAACTGAAAATAAATGGTGAGAATTAAATCTGTCATCATATTTTTTCTGCATTTTGATTTGACTGCTGTTTTTAAAAGCATCATAATATATTTCTGCAATTTCCAGCCTTCTTTCAATAAAACTTTCTATTTTCTTTAACTGGCTTATACCTAATGCAGCTTGTATATCTGTCATTCTATAATTATACCCTAAAAGCTGCATTTCATGATATGTGGGGCTGTCTGGAATATTTTTAAAGTTTACTTTTTCCATACCATGACTTCTATATAACACACATTTTTTATATACATCTTCATTATTTGTAAGAACAGCACCGCCTTCTGCTGTGGTAATATGTTTCACTGGGTGGAAGCTGAATACTGCTGCATCAGAATATATACAGCTTCCAGTTTTACTGTTTTTATAATAACTTCCTAGTGCATGGCACGCATCTTCTACTATTTTGATATTATAATTTTCAGTATATTTTTTTATTTCTTCCATATTACATGTAAGCCCAGCATAATGAACAGGTGTAATTATTTTTGTTTTATCTGTAATAAGAGATTTAATTTTATATTCATCTATTAAAAAATCATCAATATTAATATCTGCAAACTTAACCTTAGCTTTTAGATAAAGGGCAGCATTGCTTGTTGCTGCAAAAGTATTAGGGCATGTAATAAGTTCATCATCTTCTTTTAAACCAAGAGCAGCATATACTATATGAAGTGCAGCTGTGCCAGAAGATACTGCAACAGCATATTTTGCACCTGTATATTCTTTTAGTGCATTCTCAAAAGCAGGCACATATTCGCCCTGAGTAATAGCAGCAGAATTTAATGCTTTTACTACTTCATTAATATCATCTTGGTTAATAGTCTGCCTGCCATAAGTAATCTTATTCATACTATTTTGCCATTTCGTTTATTTTTTCTTGAACTTCTTGTGCCATTTTTAGTAAAAATTCTGGGTTTATTTTTTCAGGGTTTGTATCACTTGAATAGCAGAAACCATCAGGAAGCAATTTACCTTTTAATTTTTTTGTTGAATTCTCCCAGTTTCTAAATTCAGGTATAATTCTATAATGGTCATCAAACTCTAATGTATGGCGGGAATCATCAACTGGAATCATAACTTCGTGCATTTTTTCCCCCGGTCTTATACCTATATCTTCTATTCTGCATTCAGGAGCAATAATTTTTGCAAACTCTTCCATAGTAGCAGATGGAATTTTAGGAACAAAAATTTCTCCGCCGTCCATTTCATGAAATGCTTTAATCACAAGCTCAATAGCCTGTTCAATAGTTATCCAAAACCGAGTCATCTGCCTATTAGTGATAGTTATTACACCTTTTTTCTTTTGTTCTAAAAATAATGGTAAAACAGAACCGCGGCTGCCAAGCACATTACCATATCTAACAACACTAAACTTTGTTACCCTGCCACCAGCATAAGCATTACCAGCAACAAAAAGCTTATCACTAGCAAGTTTAGTTGCACCATACAGGTTTATTGGGTTTGCTGCCTTATCAGTAGATAATGCAACAACTTTTTTCACCCCTGCATCAATAGCAGCTTCTATTACATTTTCAGCCCCAATAATATTTGTTTTGATAGCTTCAAAAGGATTATATTCTGCTGCAACTACCTGTTTAGATGCTGCTGCATGAACTATATAATCAACACCGTAAAAAGCACGATTTAATCTATCTCTGTCTCTGACATCACCGATAAAAAAACGAAGATTAACAATATTTCTGTATTTTCTCTCCATTTCATACTGTTTA
>CAMEZN010000255.1 GCA_945947845.1 uncultured Mucispirillum sp.
ACCGCAAAATGTTTAAAGGCCGTATAAAAGGTAAAGCTCAAAAAGGCAATACTGTTGTATATGGTGATTTCGGTTTAGTTAGCGAAGATAAAGCAAAAATAACAAGCCGTCAGATAGAAGCGGCTCGTATCGCCATTAACCGTTATTTAAAACGTGGTGGTGATGTTATAATTAGAATATTCCCTCACAAACCTATTACTAAACGACCAGCTGAGGTTCGTATGGGTAAAGGTAAAGGTCCATTAGAAGGATATGTTGCTCCTATTAAGGAAGGAACAGTTTTATATGAAATCGGTGGAGTAGATGAAGCATTAGCAAAAGAAGCTTTCCGCCGTGCAGCTCATAAACTGCCTGTTAGGTGCAAAGTAATTGCAAAAGCAGCAGCAGAAGAGGTGAAATAGTGAAAGCAGCTGAAATTCGTGAATTAAGCACAGAAGAATTATTGAAAAAAGAAGCGGAACTGAGAGAAGATTCTTTCCGTCTCCGTTTTAAACTTTCTACAGGCGAGCTTGAAGATACATCTAAAATAAAACAAACTCGCAAGGATATTGCTCGTATTAAAACAATACTAGCTGAGCGTCGTAAGCAAGAGGTTGCAAATGGAAAGTAGAGGGCGTAGGAAAGTTCGCCGCGGCATAGTCGTAAGCGATAAAATGCAGAAGACAGTTACTGTTAAAGTAGAACGTCAAATCCTGCATCCAATGTATAAAAAATTCATCAAACGCAGTAAAACTTTCTTTGTTCATGATGAAGAAAATACTGCAAGAGTAGGTGATTTTGTTCAAATAGTTGAAACAAGACCACTTAGTAAGAATAAACGCTGGAGAATCGAGAGCATCATTACCCGCTCTGTTGAGTCTACAGGCGAGGAGACTGTTTAATGATTCAAGTTCAATCTCGTATGACAGTTGCTGATAACTCTGGTGCACGCGAAATCATGTGTATTAAAGTAATAGGTGGTTCTCGCAAACGCTATGGTAAAGTCGGCGACATTATAGTGGCAAGTGTAAAAGATGCTAGCCCAGATAGTAATATTAAAAAAGGTGCGGTTGTTCGTGCTGTTGTAGTTCGCACAGCAAAAGAAAAACGCCGTGCAGACGGAACATATATTAAATTTGACGATAACGCAGCAGTTTTATTAAACAAACAAAATGAGCCAATAGGTACACGCGTTTTCGGACCAGTTGCCAGAGAATTAAGGGGTAAAGGTTTCCTTAAAATAGTTTCTATGGCACCTGAAGTATTATAGGAGTTAAGAATGCCTATAAAATATAAACTTAAAAAAGATGACCCAGTTATAGTTATAGCTGGTAAAGACAAAAAGAAAGTATCTAAAATAATAAGTTTAGATAAAGAGAAAGGTCAAGTGGTTGTAGAGAATGTTAATGTTGTAAAACGCCATACTCGTCCTAACCAAACTAACCCGGACGGCGGTATAATAGAAAAAAATATGCCGTTTTCCATCTCTAATGTAATGTATCATTGCAGCAATTGCAAAACTGGTGTTCGTTTAGGTGTTAAACATTTAGAAAACGGCAAAAAAGTTCGTTATTGCAAAAAATGTAATGAAGTTGTTGATAAGGCATAGGTGGAAAGATATGACTGAATTAAAAGAGAAGTATCTCAAAGAAGTTGTTCCCCACATGATGAAAACTTTTTCTTACAAAAACATTAACCAAGTTCCTGTAATAGAAAAAGTTGTTCTTAATATGGGTGTAGGTGAAGCAGCTGCAAATGCAAAAGTTCTTGAACATGCTATCAATGATATGACTAAAATCGCTGGTCAAAAACCAGTTGTTACAAGAGCTAAAAAATCAATAGCTGGCTTTAAAATTCGTGAAGGTCAGGCTATTGGCTGTAAAGTTACTTTACGCCATGATATTATGTATGAATTCTTACAAAGATTTTTCAACATAGCACTGGCTCGTGTTCGTGACTTTAAAGGTGTAAGCCCAAAATCATTTGATGGTCGTGGCAATTATGCTATGGGTGTAAAAGAACAAATTATCTTCCCGGAAATTGATTACGATAAAATAGATAAAGTACGCGGGTTAGATGTAATAATTACTACAACGGCTAAAACCGATGAGGAAGGCAGAGAACTGCTTAAAGCCCTCGGTATGCCTTTCGCTTAAAGTAGGAGGATTAAATGGCTACTACTGCGAAATATAACAGTGCTTTTGAAAAGAAAAAATTTCAAGTACGTAAAAATAACAGATGCCCACTTTGTGGTCGTCCGCGTGCTTTTATGAGACGGTTTAATATGTGCCGTATGTGTTTCCGTAAACTTGCGTTAAATGGTGATATACCAGGTGTTCGCAAGTCAAGCTGGTAGGATTGGAGGAGCAGCATAATGAGATTGACTGACCCTATTGCTGATATGCTTGCACGTATGCGTAATGCATTAATGGTTAAGCATTCAGAAGTTACAATACCTTATTCTAAAATAAAAGAAAGCATTGCAGCTATTTTTAGAGATGAAGGTTATATAAAAAATTACAGAGTTGTTACAAACGGCAATAAAAAAGACATTATCGTTTATTTAAAATATAATGATATGAATGAGTCTGTTATCCGTGGATTAAAACGTATATCTAAACCGGGTAGAAGAGTTTATGTAAATACTAAAAACTTAACTCTTGTTTTAGGTGGTTTAGGTAATGGTATTATATCTACATCTGCTGGTATTAAAACAGTGAAACAATGCCTAAATGAAAAAGTAGGCGGCGAATATCTCTGTCAAATTTGGTAATTGGAGTAGAAATATGGCACAAAATAGTCAAACAACCCAAGAGCCGAAAGTTAAAGTTTCTCGTATTGGTAAAGCACCAATTACTATTCCGGCGGGGGTAAAAGTTAATGTTGAGGGCAGTCTTGTAAAAGTAGAAGGCCCAAAAGGGAAACTGTCACAAGAAATTACTGATGGTATCATCGTAAAAGTTGACGGGTCTCAGGTGATAGTGGAATGTGCTGATGGTTCAATAGGTTTAAGACAAAAACATGGACTTTTCAGAACACTTATTGCTAACATGGTTGAAGGTGTTACTAACGGATTTACTAAAAATCTTGAAATAATCGGTGTAGGTTACAAAGTTGCAATGAAAGGTAAAGATTTAGACCTTTCTATGGGCTTTTCTCACCCAGTAATATTTAAAGCACCAGAAGGTATAGAGTTTTCAGTTGATGGAACTACAAAAATATCTGTAAAAGGTGTAGACAAACAGCTTGTTGGTCAAGTTGCAGCAAATATTCGCAAAATCAGAAAACCAGAGCCTTATAAAGGTAAAGGTATTCGCTATGCAGGTGAATATGTTGCTATGAAAGCCGGCAA
>CAMEZN010000256.1 GCA_945947845.1 uncultured Mucispirillum sp.
TATTACTATATTTTCTATGCCATTGGATATATACATATCTTCAATGCTTTTGTATTCCCTGCCAGTTTCAGCCTGAGCATTTGCCAAAGCTTCATTAGATGCTGCTGTATGAACTTCATAGCCTGCATTTTGCAAAGCCTTAATAATTCCAAATCCATAAAGGATACCGCTTGCACCTGTTAATGCAACAAATGAGCGTTTCATTATTTACCTACCCATATATCTATAATTGTAAAAATCATAATTGTAATACTAATATAAGCATTCATATTAAAAAAAGCCATATTTAGTTTAGATAAATCATCTTTTGATACTAAACTGTGTTCATAAGCCATTAAGGCAGCAGATAATAATACACCTGCTAAATAAATATAACCTAAATTAGTAAATGTCATTAATGACATAAATAAACAGATAGCAGCAAAATGGAAAATTCTTGCAATAATTAATGAACCGCCTGTTCCAAATACAGCAGGTATGGAGTGCAGCCCTTCTTTCCTGTCATATTCTATGTCTTGAATAGCATATAAAATATCAAATCCAGCTACCCATAATATAACAGCTCCGCCTAATATAAAAGGCGCAGTATCTATACTGCCGGTTACAGCAATCCATGCACAAATTGGAGCAAGCCCTAATGCTATACCTAAAATTACATGGCAGAAGTTAGTAAATCTTTTTGCATAAGCATATAATATAAATATTAATACTGGAATAGGGGAGAGTATTGCAGTTAATTTATTCAGCATAAATGCAGCTGTAAAATATAATGCAAGACTTAATAATATATAAAATAAAGTAGCTTTTTTAGAGATATTTCCTGCGGGGATTTCTCTTGAAGCAGTCCGCGGGTTTCGTGCATCAATTTCTGCATCTGCATACCTGTTAACACCCATAGCCGCACTTCTTGCCCCAACCATTGCAACAACTACCCACAATATTATATTCCAAGATGGAAGCCCGTTTGCAGCAAGTATCATACCTACAAATGCAAAAGGCAGGGCAAAAAGTGAATGTTCTAATTTTATCATTTTTATAAAAGCAAAAAAACTTTTCATTAATATGCTCCAAACTTAAATATTAATAATATCACTTAAAGCTTCAATAAAATCAGGGCTGTCATTTAAGCTTTCTATCCGCACTATATTTTTACCAGCATTTTTCAATATTGGTATAAGATGTTCATCAAGTTCTATTAATGTTTCTATATGGTCAGAAATAAATGAAATAGGAACAATAATAATATTATCAATATTTTTTACCTTATAACTTTCAAGTGTTTCTATCATAGTAGGGTGAAGCCATTTAACTGGTCCAACTTTACTTTGATATGCAATTTCTGATGATTTTATACCTGTCATTTTATTAATAATATCAGTATGATGTTTGACATGTTCTGGGTAAGGGTCTCCTTTTTCTACATAACTTAATGGCACAGAATGAGCAGAATATAAAACATGACAGTCTTTAATATCCTTATTAAGTTTTTTAGCTGCATCTAACACCCTTTTAGATATTGCAGAGCAGTATTTTTCATTTTCATACCAGTATGGTATTACTTCACTTTTATATTTATGATTGCCAGAAATATTATATATTTTTCCAAGCCTGTTAAAGCAGGCTTCCACAGTTGTAAGTGAATACTGGGGGTAAACTGTTGTAAAAACAACTCTTTCACATTCTGTATTTTTAAGCACATTAAGAGCTTCATCAAAAAATGGGTGGTAATAACAGTTTGCTTCAATTACATTTAGCTGTCTGCCTGTTTTTTTTGTATAATATTCTTCAAGTGCTTTAAAAATTTTTCTATGGATTATATTTTGTGGAGAAGCACCATTATATCCCATTTTTAAATATTCAGGAGCCAGTTTTTTAGAGCGTTTTTTAGCTATTTTTTTGGCAATAAATTTTTGCAGGATATTACCCACATGAAAATCTATTATATCCCTGTCAGAAAAAAGGTTAAATAAAAATGGTTCAATCGCTTCAATGCTGTCTGGGCCGCCCATACCCATTATAAATAATACATCTTTTTTCATGCTAACCCTTTAACTACATCTATTAAGTATTTCACATTTTCAACAGGAGTTGCAGGCATAATGCCATGACCTAAATTAAAAATATGTCCAGGGCATACTTTGCCTTCGCTGATTGCTGATTCTGCATACTTTTTGATAGACGATTTATTAGAAAATAATATAGCAGGGTCTAAATTGCCTTGCAGAGTAAACTTGCCGCCAAGTTTTTCATTTGCTTCTTTTAAACTGATTTTCCAGTCAACCCCAATACCTGCACAGTTTAATTCTTTTATAGTATCAAAATAAGCAGAGCCGTCTTTTGCAAAATATATAAATGGAGCAGAAATACTTTCGCTTATTTCTTTAACATAAGGAAATACCATCTCTTTATATTCAGCAGGCGGAAGAATACCTGCCCATGTATCAAACATTTGAATAGCTGCACAGCCATGTTTAACTTGATTTTCTAAATATTTAATAGTATCTTCTGTTAATTTTTTCATCAGTGAATGAAAAACATCTGGTGTATTTAACATCATTTTACGGATTTCTAAAAATGATTTAGAGCCAGCATCTTCTGTCATATAACATGCAAGGGTAAAAGGAGCACCAGAAAAACCAATAAGCGGAACATTTAATTTTTTAACAAGCAAGTCAATTGTTTTGTATACAAATGGAGCATCGCTTTCAGGGTTAAATGGACGAAGTCTGTTTACATCTTCCATAGTCCTTACAGGGTTAGATATAACTGGGGCAGGGTTAAAGCTCAAATTGACCCCAATAGGCTCAATAGGTATTAATATATCTGAAAATAATATAGCAGCATCTGCTCCTAAAATATCAATAGGCTGTAAAGTTACTTCACAGGCAAGCTCAGGAGTTTTGCATAATTCTAAAAATGAAACTTTTTTTCTTACTTCCATATATTCTGGCATATATCTTCCAGCCTGCCTCATAAGCCATACAGGTGGACGCTCTGTTTTTTCTTTATTCAAAGCCTTTAATAGCAAGGCGTTGAAAGCCATATTTCACATCCCAAAAATAAGTATATATGTTAAGAGAAAAAATTTCAAGCAATTAAGCAAATTTTTTATTATACATATACTTTTTACACAAGTTTTAGATAAATGTTGCAAAATTTAATAGTTACTCTTGATTAGTTAAGAGAATTTTGATATGGTTATCTTGCTTTTAATTATTAAAGCTATTTTTGAGGTGGATTGTGAAAAAATTTGATGTTCTTATTACTGACCATATTGCAGAGGAAGGTATTGAGATTTTAGAAAAGGCAGAAAGCATTAATTATGAA
>CAMEZN010000257.1 GCA_945947845.1 uncultured Mucispirillum sp.
CTATAAACCTTGCAAAACTTCCTGCAATCTCTGTGCCTGTTAAAAAAGCAGATAATGGACTTCCTATTGGTTTACAGCTTATAGGTAGAGATTTTGATGAAGAAACACTTTTTAAAGGTGCTTATGTGCTGGAACAAAATAATAGTTGGAGCAGAAAATAATGAGTTACATAATAAAAGGAAGAACATGCGACTGGGAAGTAGTAATAGGACTTGAAGTTCACTGTCAGGTTATATCAAATGCAAAGCTTTTTTCTGGTGCTTCTGCTGCAAGCGGCGGCACTCCTAATGACCATGTAGCATTTATAGATGCTGGTTTTCCGGGAATGCTTCCAGTTGTTAATAAATTTTGTGTAGAGCAGGCTGTAAAAACAGGGCTTGGTTTAAATGCTGTAATAAATAAAGAATCAGTTTTTGCCAGAAAAAATTATTTTTATGCAGATTTGCCACAAGGTTATCAAATAAGCCAGTTTGATAAACCGATAGTTGGTAATGGTTTTCTTGAAATTGAGCTGGAAGATGGTTCTACTAAGAAAGTAGGTATAGAAAGGCTGCATTTAGAGCAGGACGCTGGTAAATCAATACATGATATGCTGCCGGGTAAAAGTTGTATAGATTTAAACCGTTCTGGTGTTGCATTAATGGAGATAGTATCTAAACCAGATATGAGTTCGCCATATGAAGCCGGTGCTTATCTTACTAAATTAAGAAGTATCGTTCGTTATCTTGAAACATGTGATGGCAATATGAATGAAGGTTCTATGAGATGTGATGCCAATGTATCTGTCCGTCCTGTTGGTTCTAGTGAACTTAGAATAAGATGCGAAATTAAAAATGTAAACTCTATTCGCTATCTTATGCAGGCTATTGAATATGAAGCAAACCGCCATGTAGATGCTTATGATAATGGTGAAGAAATTTATCAGGAAACAAGGCTTTTTAATGCTCATAAAAAAGAAACTAGGAGCATGAGAGGGAAAGAAAATGCAAATGATTACAGGTATTTTCCAGACCCTGATTTAGCTTTTCCTTTAATTGTTACTGATGAACTTCTTGAAAAAGTAAAAAATAGTATGCCTGAAATGCCAGATGAGAAATCAAAACGGTTTATGGCTGAATATAAATTAAGCGAAGATGATGCTAAAAGACTTGTGTCAGAAAAATCTGTTGCAGAATACTTTGAAGAAGCTGTTGCAGAAAAAGGCAGTGATGCAAAAAAAGCAGCATCATTAATTTTGGTTGAGCTTGCAGCTATTATGGGTGAAAAACAGATAGAAAATATTAGAGATTTAAAAACATCAGCTTCTCGTCTAGGCAGGATTACTGCATTAGTAGAAGATGGCACAATTGGTTTAAGAATAGCCAAAGAACTTTTACCAATGATAGAAGAAACAGATAAAGACCCTGAAACTATTATTGAAGAAAAAGGGTTAAAACAAGTATCTGATACAAAGGAAATAGAGAAAATTATTGATAAAATAATTGCTGATAACCCAAAAAATGTAGAAGAATATAAGGCTGGTAAAGAAAAACTGTTTGGATTTTTTGTAGGTCAGGCAATGAAAGCTACTCAGGGGAAAGCTAACCCGGGTATTATTAATAATATTTTAAAAGAAAAGTTAAAATAAATTATAAATATCTAAAATATATCCGCCCTTAAAATGTATATTTTAAGGGCTTTTTTATTATATATAATATTATCAATATTTTATAGCTATATATATCATAAAACATTTTTATAAAAATTGATTTTTTTTAGTAGACAAAATATTAAAATATGTTATAATGCTTTTTAATGATTGTCTTAGGAGGCAGCAGTATGAAGTTGTTTAAAAAATTATTTGGCTGGTTATCATTTATTCAAAATATCAGCATAAAAGTTAAAATAATATTGCTTGTCTTTTTTCCAGCACTTGGCATTATTGCATTTTTCTCATTTACTTTTTATGATACATATAAATATATGCATGCAAATACAGAATTAACAGGGATAATTCAGATTTCCATAGAAGTATCAAAAGTATCACACCAACTGCAAATAGAACGTGGTTTAACAGCAGGTTATATGACTGATAAATCACCAGACACAAAAGGTATCATTGATGAACAAAGGCTGCTTTCTGACGAAGTAATCAATAACTTTTTTCATGTGGTTGAGAAAACAGATATAAAAAAATATGACCAGTTGTATGTTGAGCAAATAGAAAAAGCAGAAGAACTTTTAAATGGTTTAGTATCATTTAGGCAAAAGGCAGATGCTTTTAATGTTACAAATAAAGATGTTATTTCTTATTATACAAAAACAATTTCCACTTTAATTGATTCTGTTTTAATCGCATCAAATGTGAGCCCTGATAATAATATTACAAAGATATTAAGCGGTTATACTAACTTTATGTATGCAAAAGAAAATGCAGGGCTTGAAAGAGCAAATGGTAATGTGATTTTACGGTCAAAAGAGTTTAATGAAGAAACATACAGAGCATTTTTATCTGTTATTGCAAAACAAGAAGTGTATTTATCATCATTTTTTGGCCAGCTGCCAAAAGATAATGAAATAGCAAAAGCCATATTAGAAAACTATAATACAACAATGAGTGAGACTGTGCCTATTATAAATGGATACAGACAGGATATTATTCATAATGCTGTTGATTGTAATTTTTCTATTACAGGCGAGAAGTGGTTTGAAGATATCACATATCATATAGATAATCTGCAAGTTATTGAAGAAATTATAGCAGAGCTTGTCTCAGAAGTGTTATTTGCAAATATTCATGCAGCAAAAGTAAAAATGCTGTATATAACAGTATTTTTTGTTTTTGGTATGCTTTTTAATATTATTCTTGCAGTTATTATTGCATCAGACTTTATTTTACGGATAGAAAAAATTAAACAGTATTTAGCTGATGTAGCTGAAAATAAAAATTTAGCAGAAGAGCTGGCTCTTGCATCAAAAGATGAAATAGGGCATATTGCATTATCTATTAATGACTTTATATCATCAATTAAACATATATTAATTTCACTGCAAAGCCAGAGTGAAGCAAATATGAATATAGCATCAAGACTTGTAGAAGCATCAAATACGGTTACAAATACTCTTGCAAATAGTGAGCAGCTGGCTCACAGCAATATTGATATTGGTATGGATATTGGTAAAATTTCTGAGGATAATATTGCAGAATCAAAAAGAACTATGGATTTAATGTTAGAAACACAAAATGAGCTTACAAATATGCAGCATTTAATTAATACATTAAGTCAAGAAGTTGAAAAGGAAAGCAAGGCAGAAAGTGAAAT
>CAMEZN010000258.1 GCA_945947845.1 uncultured Mucispirillum sp.
CCAGCTTTTTCTAGAATCTGTAATTTTTCCATTTCTTCTGCATGTGAGCATATCAAAGGTGAAGTGCCTATATTGGCATTAACTTTAATTTTAGCAGGCTGGCCTATTAAGACTGGCTTAACATTTTTATGGTTAATATTTCCAAGTAGAACCATAGTGCCTAGGTTTATACCTTCTTTTATTATATTTTCAGAAACACAGTCATTTTTTTCAAGATACTTAATGTTATTATTAAGTATTGTATTTAAAAGATGATTTTTTGATAACATAAAAACTCCAAATTATTATCTGATTTAAACTTGACTATAAATATATAAAAAAAACGGCGAACAAATTTCGCCGCATATTTTTAATTATCTCTTTCTCTAATTTCTACACGCCTTATTTTACCACTTATAGTCTTAGGAAGTTTATCAACAATTTCTACTATTCTTGGGTATTTATAAGGAGCAGTAGTCTTTTTCACAAAATCTTGAATATCTTTTATCATTTCATCATGATTGCAATTTTTATATTCATCAGCAAGCACAACGGTTGCTTTTATTACCTGCCCCCTTAATTCATCAGGTGCAGCAGTAACGGCACATTCTACAACAGCTTTATGTGTCATTAATACACTTTCCACTTCAAAAGGGCTTATTCTGTAACCTGAACTTTTTATTATATCATCAGCTCTGCCAACAAACCAGAAGTAACCGTCTTTATCTCTCCAAGCTATATCGCCAGTATAGTAAATATTATTGTTCCAAACAGCTTGTGTTCTTTCTTTATCTTTATAATATTCTTTAAAAAGCCCTAATGGTTTCTTTTTGTCTGTTTTTATAATAATCTGCCCATGTTCGCCTACTTCTGCACTTTTGCCATCACTTGTGATAATATCTACATCATACTGCGGATTAGGCAGCCCCATAGAGCCCGGTTTTGGTTCAACCCATGGCAGAGTAACAACTGTTAATGTGGTTTCTGTCTGTCCAAAACCTTCCCTTAGCTTAATACCTGTCAGGTCATAAAAAGTATCATATACAGCAGGGTTTAATGCTTCACCAGCAATTGTGCACCATTTAAGAGATGAAAGGTCTGTATTCATTATATCTTCTCTTATTAAAAAACGAAAAACAGTAGGTGGTGCACAAAATGAAGTGATTTTATATTTTTCAATAGCTTTTAATATTTCGGCTGGTGTAAATTTTTCATGGTCATATACAAATATATTTGCACCAGCTATCCATTGTCCATAGAGTTTACCCCATACAGCTTTACCCCAGCCAGTATCTGATATTGTTAAATGAAGGCTGTTTTCATCAAGATTGTGCCAGTATTTGCCAGTTATAATATGCCCAAGCGGATATAGGAAATCATGAGCTGCCATTTTTGGATTAGCAGTAGTGCCTGATGTAAAATAAATTAATGATATATCATCGTTATTATTAACATGTTCAGGTCGCACAAACTCAGGTGCTTCATTTATTCCTTTATGGAAATCTTCCCAGCCTTCTGGAATTTCAGGCCCTATGGAAACAGTGTGTTCTAATGTAGGGGAATCTGGTTTAGCTTTATTTACATGCTCTATAATGTTTTTATCACCGCATGCAACAATCATTTTTACATCAGCTGCATTATTTCTGTATACTATATCTTTATCAGTTAAAAGGTGGGTGGCAGGTATAGCAATTGCCCCAAGTTTATGCAGCCCAAGCATAGAAAACCAGAACTCAAATCTTCGTTTAAGTATTAACATAACAGTATCGCCTTTTTTTATGCCAAGTTTAGCAAAAAAAGAGGCTGTCATATCTGAAAATTTTTTAAAATCAGCAAAAGTAAAATCAAACCGTTTACCTTCGTCATTTGTCCATAGCATTGCTTTTTTCTCAGGTGCTTCTAATGCCCAAGCATCTACTACATCGTAAGCAAAATTAAAATTTTCAGGAACAAGAACTTCATAATTATCAGCAAAATCCTGCTGTGAAGTAAAAGATATTTGTTTTAAAAATTTTTTAAGCATTTTTCTCTTCTTACATAATATATATATTTTTTAGTATAAAATAATATAACTCTTTTATTCATCTTTCAAGTAATTTTTTGACTAGCTCTAATTTGTTTAAAGAAATATATATTTATTCCTTTATTTTTAATGTAAATAAATATGAAGAAAGTATGTAAATAAAAAGTAAATCTATTGAAGAAGTAAAATATTTTAAATAAGATAATTTTGGTATTAAAAACAAAAAGAGGTATGAAATGAAAACAGTAACTTTTAAAGGCAATGTTTTAAACTTAGAAGGCGAAATGCCTGCACTTAATTCTAAAATAAAACCATTTTCATTACTTGCAAATGATTTATCTGCTAAAACAGAAAAAGATTATGCAGGTAAAGTATTAGTTCTTGTTGCAGTTCCATCATTAGATACTGGTGTATGTGATATGGAAGTTAGAAAATTTAATGAAAAAGCAGCATCTTTATCAGACGATGTTAGAATAGTAGCAGTAAGCTTAGACCTTCCATTTGCACAAGGCAGGTGGTGTGGTGCTGCTGGTGTTAAAAATGTTGAAACATTATCAGACCATTACAGTGCTGAATTTGGTAAAAATTATGGTGTATTAATAAAAGAGTTAAGGCTTTTAGCAAGAAGCATATTTGTTTATGATAAATCAGGCAGCTTAGTATATTCTGAGCTTGTGCCGGAAGTAACTCATGAACCAAACTATGATGCAGCCCTAGAAGCTGTTAAAAAAGCATTATAATAAAAATAATAATCACTTTATTACACATTTTAAGGGCAGCAAAAGCTGCCCTTTTTTATTTAATTTTGTTTCTTTTTTGAACATATTTTATTTTTTTGTTTTATTTTAAAACTTTTTTATGATAAAAAAAGTCATTTCTTATATATCAACAAAAAAGGGTAACAATGAAATACATATATAGTGCATTAATAATATTTTTACTTTCTGGCTGTGTGCATACAATGACAGATGATGAGTTAAAATCTGCCTATAATCTGCCTGAAAATTTTAGAAATACATCATACATAGATGATTTAAACAGCAATAAAGTAACATTATCGTATAAAGACCCAATTGCAGAAATTAAATCCATGCTGCCAGATGATAGTTTTATTGCTATTTTAGATACGGCATCACAGGAAAACCCTGATTTATTAATACTGCTTTCAAAAATAAAGCAGGCTCGTTATCAGCTGAAAAGTGCCACAGGGGCAATGATACCGCAGGTTTCAGGTTCACTTGATTATACTTATGGTGAAAATAGTGATGGTTTAAATCGCAGCCTTAATTTGTCATGGG
>CAMEZN010000259.1 GCA_945947845.1 uncultured Mucispirillum sp.
GTTGTAGCAGCAGGAACTCCTGTATTTTCTATTGGTGATACTAATAAACTTTGGCTTAGAGCATATCTGCCTGAAACAAAAACTGATGCTGTGAAACTTGGTCAGAAAATGGTTATAAAAGTTGATAGTATGCCAAATGAAAAGTTTGAAGGTAAAGTTGTGTTTATTTCTGATAAAGCAGAGTTTACACCAAAACAGATTTATACAACAGAAGAAAGAGTGAAACTTGTATATAAAGTTAAAATAGAAATTACAGATACAAAAGGTGTCTTAAAACCGGGTATTCCAGCTGATGCATTTTTAGAGGAATAACCAAATGCCTAAATCAGAATTGATTATTTCTGAAAATTTATCTAAATCTTTTGGCGATAATAAAGCATTAGTAAATTTTTCTCTTTCTGTAAAACAGGGGGAAATTTCAGGTATTGTTGGCCCTGATGGTGCAGGTAAAACAACAGCTATGCGAATATTATCAACTGTATCTCTTCCTGATAATGGTTCATTATATATAAATGGAGTAAATGCTTTAACTGATTATCGTGGAGCAAGAAAAAGTATTGGTTATATGAGCCAGAAATTTGGTTTGTATACAGATATGAGTGTAGAAGAAAATATTAATTTCTTTGCAGATTTACAAGGTGTTCCTAAATCAGAAATAGATGATAGAAAAAAAATGCTTTTGACAGCTAGTGGTATGTATCAATTTCGTTCACGGCTTGCAGGCAGACTATCTGGTGGTATGAAGCAAAAACTTGCTTTATGCTGTGCTTTAATACATGAGCCAAAAGTATTAATATTAGATGAACCTACAAATGGAGTTGACCCTGTATCTCGTAGAGAGTTTTGGCAGATTTTAAATCGGTTTGCATCAGACGGCACAGCGATTGTTTATGCAACAAGCTATCTTGATGAAGCAGAAAGATGTAACACTATTAATTTAATGAATAAAGGCAGTATTATTGCAGGCGGTCATTTAGAATATTTACAATCATTACCAGATATTGAAGTAATTGAAGTAAAAGGTGAGAAAGTTCGTAATATTATGGGGCAGATACCTGCAAAATATGGTAAAGTATGGTCTTTTGGTTCTGCTTTACATATACATGCCCCAAAAGAAAGAAATTATGCAGAAAGTCTTAAATCATTATTCAATAATAATTATGAAATATCAATTATTCCACCTTCATTAGAAGATATATTTACATACCTTACATACAAAGGTGATACAAATGAGTAATATTGCAGTTTCTGTTAAAAACCTTACAAAAAAATTTGGTGATTTTACTGCTGTATCTGATGTAACCTTTGATGTAGAAAAAGGTGAAATTTTTGGCTTTTTAGGAGCTAATGGGGCAGGTAAATCAACAACTATTAGAATGTTATGTGGAATATTACCGCCTACTTCTGGAACAGGTATTATTGCTGGCTATGATGTATTAAAAAATCCGGGAATGGTAAGGCAGAATATTGGTTATATGAGCCAGAAATTTTCTTTATACGATGAGCTCACAGTATATGAAAATATGAAATTCTTTGCAAAATTATATTCTGTTGCAGGCAGCAATATAAATGATGCAGTAAATGAAGCTGTTGAACAGGTAAAATTAAATGGCTATGAAAATATTAAAACTAAAAGTCTTTCATCAGGCATAAAGCAAAGGCTGTCATTAGCATGTGCTATTATTCATAAACCGCAGATTATTTTTTTAGATGAACCAACTTCTGGTGTAGACCCTGTGTCAAGAAGAAATTTTTGGGATTTAATTTATAATTTTGCATCTACTGGTGTAACAATATTTGTAACTACTCATTATATGGACGAAGCAGAATATTGTGATAGAATAGCAATGATAAGCTCAGGCACTTTAAAAGAAATAGGCACTCCTGAAGAGTTAAAAACTTCTAAAATGATATGGAATGTATATAAAATTAAAGGTTTTGGGCTATATGATGTAGCACAAACTATATTACGAATGGAAAATGTTTTTGATGTAGGGCTTCTTTCTGATTCAATCCGCATATTATCATCTAAATTAACTCCTGATGATATAATGAAATATTTAGAGAAAAATGGTTATACTGGTTATATTGTTGAACAGGCAGATGCTGTTTTAGAAGATGTGTTTGTCAGCTTTGCCGGGGGTCAAAATAGATGAGTATAAGAAGAATTAAAGCGATAAGCTATAAAGAATTTATCCATCTATTTCGTGATATAAGAAGCCTTATGGTTATTATTTTAGTGCCTGTAATACTCCTTATACTTTTTGGATATGCTTTAAAGCTTGATGTGGAAAATGTAAGTATAGGAGTTCTTGATTTTTCTAATAGTGAAAAAAGTAAAGAATATATTTCTAATTTTGATGCTACAAGTGCATTTAATGTAAACTATCATTTATCTACTTATGAAGAAGCAGAGTATCTGCTTGATACAAATAAAATTAAAATGATACTTGTAATTAAAAGTGATTTTGAACAAGAATTAAATAATGAATATAATACAAAAGTTCAGGCAATAATTGATGGCAGTGATATAACAACAGCATCATCTATTATGAATTATGTTGCAGGCATAACTGCTCAATTTAATCGCTCATTTATTGAATATGTTTTAAGAAACAACCAAATAAATGTATCTTTTGGCACAGTAATTCCAGAGATAAGATACTGGTTTAATGAAGATATGCGAAGTGTAAATTATCTTTTTCCCGGTCTTGTAGCAATTATTATGTCAGTTGTGGCAGGTTTTTTAACATCTCTTACTATTTCAAGAGAGTGGGAAACAGGAACTATGGAGCAGCTTATTCCTACCCCTGTTACAGAAGGTGAGGTGATAACAGGTAAACTAATAACTTATTTTTTAATAGGTTTAATAGATGTTATTATATATATCCTTATGGGTGAATTTATTTTCCATGTTCCATTAATGGGTAATTCATTATTAGTATTTTTATTTGCTACAATATTTTTAATGTGTATGCTTTCTTTTGGTATATTTGTAAGCATAGTGATGAAAAGTCAGCTTGCATCAAGTCAGGTAACAACAACTACTACTATGCTTCCAGCCTTTTTGCTTTCAGGCTTTGTTTTTGATATTAATAATATGCCAGTTGTAATTCAATGGATAACATATCTTTTTCCTGCAAGATACTTTGTAGATATTTTAAGAGGTCTTTACTTAAAAGGTGTTGGTATAGAATATTTATATGTTAATGCAGGTTTTTTAATATTTTATTCAGTAATCCTGCTTGTGCTTTGCAGGCTT
>CAMEZN010000260.1 GCA_945947845.1 uncultured Mucispirillum sp.
ATTCCAATCATATTCTACAAATGTTTTAGGTAATTCTTCACTTTCTGCATCTTCAAAATAGCTTAGTCCCATAATCATATTCACATAATTTACGTTTGTACCAAATTTCTTTATTACAGCACTAGCTAATTTTTCTGTATCAATATTACATTTTTTCATTATATTATATGCTGATTTTGTATAAAAACAATTATTAAAATCCATACAACAATTTAAGTGTATTACAATAACTTTTAATCTTGCTGTTCATCAGTTTTTATTCTAATAACTGTTTCATATTCTTCCCATTTATTCTCATCATACCATGAAGGAAGATTTTCACACTCTGCACTGCAAAACATATCTGTCATATCTGTTACATGGGATACATTCCAGTTTTCTATACCGCTGAAATCTGTCCGCTGGCTATTACTGAAAAGCTCTGAAAAGTCATTTACTCTGCTGATATCTATATTTGAAAGCTTTATCTTTTTATTACTTATAAGTTTAATTAATTCATCTTTATTCTGTGGAAAATACTTATGCTTATTCTGCACTTAATAACCTCATGTAATACACTTTGTTTAAAATAATTAATAATAACCAGTTTAAATAAAATATATTATAAAAAAAGGAACTGATAAAAACCTTACCAGTTCCATATAAATTTTATTTTAATTATCTTAAAATATCAATACCCGGCAGTGTGCCAAATTCTACATATTCAAGTGAAGCACCGCCCCCTGTTGAAATGTGAGAAATACTGCCAGCAACACCTGCTTTTTTAACAGCAGAAACAGAATCACCACCGCCAACAATAACTGTTGCCCCAAGAGATGCAAGTTTTTTAGCAATAGAGAAAGTGCCTTCTGCATAAGCCGGCTGTTCAAATACACCCATAGGTCCATTCCAAAGAACAGTTTTGCATGGCTCTAATGCAGCAGCATATTCCTGCCTTGATTTAGGACCGATATCAAGCCCCATATAGCCATCTGGAATAGCCTGTTCATTGCACACTTTTGGTTCACCGCCAAATTTATCAGAAATAATATGGTCTACTGGAAGTAAGATTTTTATACCTGATTTTTCTGCCTGTGCAAGCACATCTCGCACTGTATCCATCTGTTCATCTTCTACTAATGAAGTGCCAGTAGGGATACCTTTATATTTTAAGAAAGTATAAGCCATTGCACCGCCAATTAATATTACATCAGCAATTTTTAAAAGGCTTTTAATAACCCCAATTTTATCACTTACTTTTGCACCACCGATGATTGCTGCCAGTGGTTTTTCAGGGTTTTTAATTAATTTATCAAAATATTGTGCTTCTTTTTCTACTAAAAATCCTGCTGCTTTATCTTTGATTAATTCTGCAACACCATAAACTGACGCATGTTTTCTGTGGCATGTGCCGAATGCATCGTTTACATATACTTCAAATGGTTTTGCAAGTTCTTTTGTAAATTCTGGGTCATTTTTTTCTTCCCCTTTGTAGAAGCGAACATTTTCAAGTAAAATTACTTCGCCGTCTTTCATATTATTTACAGCATCTTCTACAACTTTACCTACACAATCTTCTACAAACTTAACTGGGAAAATATTTTTTGAATTAATGTAATCTGCAACAGGTTTTAAAGAAAATTCCATTTTCTTTTCGCCTTTTGGCCTGCCAAGGTGGCTGCATAAAGCAACACGAGCACCCTGTTCTATTGCATATTTAATAGTTTTTGCGGCTTCCTGAATACGAGTATCATCACCAACAACACCATCTTTTATAGGAACATTAAAATCTACCCTGATAAATGTTTTTTTACCTTTTAAGTTTAAGTCTTTGATACTTTTAACCATAACCAACTCCAAAGTTTTAATTAATATGAAATGATAAAAAAATGGGGGAGCATATAACTCCCCGCAGAATATATATTATAATCAGATTATAATACTTTTGTAAGAAGTTGAGCTGCTCTTGTAGAATAGCCCCATTCGTTATCATACCAAGAGATAACTTTAACCATGTTGCCTTCCATAACTTTTGTAAGTTTAGAATCAAAAGAAGAAGAGTTGTCGTTACCGTTAAAGTCAATAGAAACAAGTTCTTCATCGTAGTAGCCAAGGATACCTTTTAATGGACCTTCTGCGGCTTCTTTAATAGCAGCATTGATTTCTTCTGCTGTAACATTTTTGCGAACTTTGCATACTAAGTCTACAACAGAAACATTTGGTGTTGGGACACGGATAGCAAAACCGTCTAATTTACCTTTTAATTCTGGTAATACTAAACCAACAGCTTTTGCAGCACCTGTTGATGTAGGTATCATTGATACAGCAGCTGCTCTTGCTCTTCTTAAATCTTTATGTGGAAGGTCTAATATTCTTTGGTCGTTAGTGTAAGAGTGAACTGTTGTCATAAGACCATGTTCAATGCCGAATTTGTCATTGATTACTTTTGCAACTGGTGCAAGGCAGTTAGTTGTGCAAGAAGCATTTGAAATAATGTTGTGTTTAGTTTTATCGTATTTATCAAAGTTAACACCTAAAACAACTGTAATATCTGGGTCAGTTGCTGGTGCAGAGATAATAACTTTTTTAGCTCCTGCTTGTAAGTGTTTTTCAGCATCTGGGCGTTTAGTGAAAAGACCTGTTGATTCTAATACAACTTCAACACCTAATTTGCCCCAAGGAAGATTTGCAGGGTCTTTTTCTTTTGTGATTTGAATTTTTTTGCCGTCAATAGCAATATAGTCTTCACCATAAGTGATTTCATTTTTTAAGTTACCATGAACAGAGTCATATTTTAATAAATGAGCAAGTGTTTTTGGGTCTGTTAAATCGTTTATAGATACGAAATCAATATCTAAATTATGTTCTAATGCAGAACGAAGAACACATCTACCTATGCGTCCAAAACCATTAATACCAACTTTTACAGCCATTTTTGCCTCCGATAGATTGCCGCTGCGGGCTTTTATTTGTAGTATATTATATGGTATAATTTAAAATCAATATTGTCAAATAAAAAAACTAAAAATATCTTAAATTTTAAAATTTTTCTTATAGATTTTCTTAAAAGAATTGTATATTAGTTTTTCTATTGCATTAATAGTATGTTTTATATAACATATATCACTTAATTTTAAAGGGTCATGTATGAATAAGATTTATTTTACAAAAGAAATGATTCATTTTTATGAAGCACTTGCAAGAAATAATAATAAAGAATGGTTTGCAGAAAATAGAGAGATTTATGATAAGAAA
>CAMEZN010000261.1 GCA_945947845.1 uncultured Mucispirillum sp.
CTTTAAAAATTTTAGCAGGTATATGGTTAATATCTTTAATTATTTCAGTAATTACTGCATTATCTACTGGTATATATATTGAAAGATATGGATTGTCTTTTGATATATTTTGAAAATGAGATGAAACTGGATAGTCAATATATGTAATATTATAATATCCTTTTTTAAATACAAAATTTTCAGTGTTTATATGTGTATGTTTTTCTCCATTTGCAACAAAAATAATACAAGGACACTGTATGCAGATATGTGTTTTTTCTGGATTATTTCTTCTAAAAAATTGAATACCATTAAAACCTGCATTAATTTCGCTTTCATCAGGCATAATATTAATAAGTTTTGAGCAGATATTATCAAGCACTATATTTCTCATAAGTAAATAATATCATAAATGAGAATTTTAGGCAAGAATAAAATAGTATGGTATATTGAATAACTTATATAAATACAATAAAAATAAGTATAAACTAATGGAGGCAGAAATGAATAGAAGAGAATTTTTGAAAATAACATCATTTATGCTGGCAGGTGCAGCAGCAGGATTAAATGGAGTAGATATTATGGCAAAAGAAAGTAAATTTAATATGCCTTTACGGGTATTAGGAAAAGATTTTAAAGTATCAGCATTAGGGCTTGGCTGTATGGGAATGAGTGCAAACCACGGCCCTGCAAGAGATAAGAAAGAAATGATAAATCTTATTGCAGAAGCCTGTGATTTAGGTATAAATTTCTTTGATACAGCAGAAATATATGGACCGCATACTAATGAAGAACTTGTTGGCAGTGCCTTAAAAAAATATAGAAAACAGGTTGCAATCGGCACAAAATTTGGGCTTTACTATCCTAACGGTAAACAGGTAGAAGATGCAAGACCAGAAACTATCCGCAGGGCATTAGAAGCTTCTTTAAAAAGGCTGCAAACTGATTATGTTGATATATATTACCAGCACAGGATAGATAATAAAGTGCCAATAGAAGAAGTGGCAGGCACAATGAAAGACCTAGTCAAAGAAGGTAAAATTCTTCACTGGGGTATGAGTGAGCCAAATATAGAAACAATTAAAAGAGCCCATAAAGAGTTTCCAGTTACAGCTGTTGAAAACCAGTATGCAGTAAGTTTTAGAAGGCATGAGGAACAGACTTTTAAAGTAATAGAAGAATTAGGTATTGGTTTAGTAGCATACAGCCCATTAGACAGGGGCTATTTAGCGGGCTATATGGACGGCAGCACAAAATTTGATAAAAAACTAGATATGAGGGCAGGGTTTCCAAGAATGAGCCCTGAAAATATGGAAAAAAACAGAGTCATTATTGATTTTCTGAAAGAATTAGGCCGTGAAAAAGGTGGTGCATCACCTGCTCAGGTTGCTCTTGCATGGATACTTGCGCAAAAACCGTGGATTGTGCCTATTCCAGAAACAACTAACCCTGAGCATTTAAGAGAAAATGTAAAGGCAGTAAATATCTCTTGGACTAAAAAAGAAATTGAAGAAATTAATAAACGACTTGCAAAAATAAAATTATACGGGGAAAGATACATGCCCGGCAGTGATGCTGCAAAAAGTGTATATAATCTAATATAAAAATTTCTCTAAAAACTGCTGTTTAATTACACAATTACAGCAGTTTTGTTCTAAAAATATGTATTAATCATAAATATAAATAATTTATATATTGAAAAAAAAAATAAAATTTTATATAACATTTCATACTTATAAATATTTTTAAAAAGGTGATTAATGGGTTTCAGCTGTGGTATTGTAGGCCTGCCAAATGTAGGTAAATCAACTATTTTTAATGCTTTATCAAAAGCACAGAATGCAGAAAGTGCAAACTATCCATTCTGCACTATTGACCCAAACAGAGGGGTTGTTCCTGTTCCTGATGAAAGAATGAATTTTATTATTCAGTATGTTAAACCGAAATCTATTGTTCCTACAACTGTTGAGTTTGTAGATATTGCAGGACTTGTAAAGGGAGCAAGCCATGGGGAAGGCAGAGGCAACCAGTTTTTAACTCACATCAGGCAGACTGATGCAATTGCACATGTTGTGCGCTGTTTTGAAAATGATGAGATTGTCCATGTGGAAAATAAAGTGGACCCTGCTAATGATATAGAAATAATTAATACAGAACTTCTGCTTGCTGATATGGAAATATTAGAAAAAGCAGTTACAAAGCACCAAAAAGCAGCAAAAAGCGGTGATAAGGCTTTAAAAAAGAAAGTAGAAATATTAGAAGAATTTTTAAAATGTGCAGATGAGGGCAAGCCTTTAAGAACATTGCTTAAAGAAAACCCAGAATATATTGATGAAATAAGAGAATATAATTTTATTACAATAAAACCAATGCTTTATGTTGCCAATGTTGATGAAGATGCACTATCAGAAGATAATAAGCATGTAAAAACTGTAAGGCAGATAGCAGAAGCAGAAGGTGCAGAAGTTGTGAAAATATGCGGTAAAACAGAATGTGAACTGCAAGATTTATCAGAAGAAGAAGCAAAAGAATATCTTATGGCTCTTGGTATGGAAAGAAGCGGACTTGACAGCCTTATAAAAAGTGGTTATGACCTGCTTGGTTTAATAACTTTTTTTACAGCAGGCGAAAAAGAAGTTCGTGCATGGACTGTTGAAAAAGGAGCAACAGCTCCACAGGCAGCAGGTAAAATCCATTCTGATATTGAGCGGGGTTTTATCCGTGCAGAAGTATGTTCTTATGCTGATTTTGAAAAATATAAATCACTCACTACTGCAAAGGAAAATGGCAGGCTGAGGCTTGAAGGTAAAGATTATATCGTGCAGGACGGCGATATAATGTATTTTAGGTTTAATGTATAATATATATGTATAAGTTAATATTAATATTGATTATTACAGTTTGTATGTCATTTTCTGTATATGCTCAGGAATCAGAGACTGCAAATAATAATAATGCAACTGAGATAGTTAATGAACAGTTTGCACCAAATGAAGAAGCTGATAATCCAGATGAGGCTGGGGCAGCAATGCCAAATATTGGAATTAGCGAAGAAAAGCAGATTATAGAAGTAGTAGAAGGTGTTGGACACATACCGTATAATAGAATGCCTTTTCGTGCTGGACCTTCACTAAAATCAAAAGTTTTAAGATATTCTTCTGGTGCTGAAAAAGTTATATTAATTGGCGAAGCAGATGACTGGTATAAGGTAATAATGTATAATAATGAAGAA
>CAMEZN010000262.1 GCA_945947845.1 uncultured Mucispirillum sp.
GCTTAAAAAATTATATACAGCATCTTCATGCCCTGAAAAAGAGCTGTTTATTGCTCATAATGCAGGGCATGCAGAATCTTTTAAAATGTATAAAGATATTTACTGGCAGAAAGTTTTAGATTTTGCAGATAAATATATTAAATAAATAATTTATTTACCACTATTTCTTGATGCAAAATCTTCTTTAAATTTTTCCATAATCTCAATAGATATATCAATTTCTTCAATCAATTTTTTAATCAGACTGCTTAAAACAGAATAAAGCTCCCTATATTTTAAAAGCAGCAGCACATCTCGTTCCGGGCTGTCGTCCTGTTTATATTTAATGCTGTTTATATCCTGTAATATTTTAATATAAATAGATTGAACATAGTGCATTAGTATCAAATAAAAATCTTTTGTTGCAAATTTTTGAACAGTATCTTCTAGTATTTTCATATTAGCTTTATATGTAGTATAGTCTTCTCCTTCTGGGGCAACATTTGTGCGTCTAAGAATCTCTTCTACTATTGCACATTTTGATAAACTTTCATTACATATATCAATTGTTTTATTACAGTAATCTTTTGCATGATAAAGTTTTTTTAATGTTTCTTTAATTTGCCTGTCTTTTTCCTTATATTTTACTTGTTTTAAATGTTTTTTAATTGTTTCAGTTGTATTAATATCTTCTTTTATATATTTATCAATTGCTTCTTTAAAGGTCATGAGTTGAGTGCCGTGTATTTTTGCACCACCTTCTGTTGCATTAATAGCAGTTCCTTTATATGTAGCAATATCTCTCTCATAATGCAGTAAAAACTGTTTATATGCTGGCCTTGTTTTAACTTTTTCCTGATAGTTTCCTTCTACTTCTATTACTTTTGGAAGATTTTTTCTTTTTGCATTACCATAATGGAACCCTTCAGCATGGGTAACTAAATCATCAGTAATTGCTAAATCCTGCCCTATCATAATTATAGGGTCGCAGCCCAAATATTCTAAAATTTTAAAGGCCATATTACCTGCTGATGGACCTATATCTAATATACCTTTTTTAATATCAAGCCATTCAAATGTAGCAAAGTTACGGTAAACAATAATTTTTTCACCTGGGAAATTAGCATATGTTTCAGGCACAATTACAGGGCAGGCTGCTAAATATGAATCTTTTACATCTTCTTCTGTAAGCCCTTCAAAAAGATATGATGTTTGAATAACACGCTCTAAACTTGTTACAAGGTGAGCAGGTGGCAGGTTATGGTGCTTTAATATTTTTACAGTTCCATCTGCTGCACATATTACAGCTTTTTCTCTTAATCCTTCTAGTAATTTAACATTTTTATCAAGAGATGGACCAGAAGAAACAACTATCCCCGGTTTTCCTTTAAAAACATCTTTTAAATCTGCAATACCGGGATTATCAATAATTGTTGGTATATTTCTTAATGTAAACTTGATACCTAAAAGGCTGTCATATGGGTCATTTCCATAAAGAAGAAGGACCTGATTAATAGCTTCTTTTACCATTTGCAGAGAATTGAGATAGTATTCTTTATTTGCTGAAAATGATACAGGCTGTTCTATAACATTTATTGCTTTTAAGAAATACATATTTGCTGTCATATTAAAGAAATTAAATATAACAGGGTATGACATTCTAATATCTTCACAGCCTGCAAATGTAACATTAGGGCTGTTAATTAAATCAGTGCAAAGATGAGTGCTTAAAGCTGTTTTTAAAAGTTCTGGGTCTCTTTCTATTATTAAAATCCTTGCTCTTGGGCACTGTCTTATATATTCATGAGCTTCATAGGAAAGTCCAAAGCCTAAGAATACTGCTACATCAGGAACATTTAATTTTCTTGATTTAATATCCTGCTCAGCAACACGATATGGGTCAATATTATTATAAAAATTTTTATTAAACTTAACATCTACTATGGAAGGAAGTTTATCCTTTCTTTGTGATGGTGCTACGACATATCTGCCTGTCAGCCTTGTGTTATCCACAATTTGTGCAAGACGAGGGTTGCGTTTTGCAAGTGCATCTATGTTTCTTTTATAAGGCATATTACTCTCCTTTATCTATTAATTCATTTTGTAATGGTGTATTTGCTTTTATATCTCTGCCTGCTTTTTTACCTAGTATTTCCTTATAATACTTTGGACTTATACCTAAATTAGGGCGAAAAGAGCCAATATTTTCAGAAGTAAAAATTTCACCTTTTCTCATATCTTTTATCACATAAAGACTTCGCATAAAATGTCTATTTTTCTGCCCTGCCTGAGTAATTGTATAATCAATACTGCCCAGCGATTTTTCAACAGTTCTAATATCATTTACAAGATTTGTAAACTCTTTTTCATCAAGAGAAAAAGCTGCATCTGGTGAATTAATTGATTTATCAAGTATAAAATGTTTTTCAATAACAAATGCTCCTAATGCTCTTGCTGTTACTGCTGTAATACTGCTTAATGTATGGTCAGAAAGCCCTGTAATACAGCCAAAATCTTCCCGCATTTTTTTTATCATTAAAAGGTTAGCTTCTTCAACAGGGGCTGGATAACTGCTTGTGCATTTTAAAAGTATAATATCATTATTTCCAGTATTCCTGCATACATTAACAGCATCTTTTATCTCATTAAAATCTGCCACCCCTGTGGAAATTATGACAGGTTTATTTTTTTTAGCAGTATATTCTATTAGTGGTAAATCATTAATTTCAAAAGATGCTATTTTATATGCAGGCACATTAAGTTCTTCTAAAAAATCTACTGCTGTTTTATCAAAAGGTGAAGAAAAGAGTATAATCCCTAATCTATCAGCAGTTTCTTTTAATGTTTTGTGCCACTGCCAAGGAGTATAAGCTTTATCATAAAGCTGATAATATGTCAGACCGTCCCACAAAGAACCGCCTTTTATAATAAAATGTTCATCATTAGAGTTAAGAGTAATAGTATCAGCACGGTATGTTTGCAGTTTAACTGCATCAGCACCAGCACGAGCAGCAGCCTCAATTGTTTTAACGGCTAAATCAAGACTTCCATTATGGTTTGCAGAAAGTTCTGCTATTATAAATGCTTTTTCTTTACCTATTTCAAAATCTGCTATCTTCATATTAATGCTTTTCCTGCAATCATTTTTACTGGGGTATCATAACCTGATTTTTCAAGTAAATATTCATAAAAAGTCTGACCGTTTTGCAACATTTCTATTTT
>CAMEZN010000263.1 GCA_945947845.1 uncultured Mucispirillum sp.
AAAGCATAGTAGCCCTGTCAATAGAAGCGATTTCTTTCCGCACACCATAAAACGGTGAGTTTACAAGTTTTATTACCTTAGAAGATATCCCTTGGTCCATTTTAATTTTAGAAGTAACCTGTCCTATTGCTGCCTGAGAAGTATTCCGTGTAAGTTTAATTAATTCCTGAGCAATAGTAGGAAGTGTAGGTATATTTTCAGCTTTTGCAATAATTTTAATCCGCAGAGTTTCATAATCTTTCTCATTAACTGCCACATCTTGTGTCTGTGAACGAATAAGTTTTGACATTATAGCATCAGCATTTAATGGTGGAAAAAGTATCCCTGAAATTCTATATTCTTTAATATTAGAAATAACTGTTTTGTTTGGAGTAGTCAGGTAAAAAAATACCGGCACACCAAAATTCCGTTTAGGTATTTTATAAAGCACTTCTAATGATGATATTTCAAAAATAAGAGCATCTTTTGCATCAGCTCCATTTGAAACATTTGCTTTCCCATTAAGCAGTTTTTTAAATGTTAATAATCCGTTTTCACTTCCAATAAACCGTATGTTCATACTTAAACCATATATAATTTAATTATTTAACAAAATTATCTATTGCTTCTACAAGTTCTTTTGGTGAAAATGGTTTTGTAATATATTTATCAGCACCTGATGCAAGCCCAATTTTTATATCGTCTTCGCTGGCATTAGCAGTAAGCAGTATAATTGGAGTTTTAGTAAATTCAGGTATTTCTCTAATTTTTTTAGTAGCTTCAATCCCTGTTATGCCCGGCATCATCACATCAAGCACTATTGCATCTGGTTTATTTTCCTTTGCCATTTCAATAGCTGTTTCACCGTTGCCGGCTTCTATTATTTCATAACCACATTTAGACATATAAAGAGCAATAACTTTACGAAGTCTAAGTTCATCATCAGCAATCAAGACTTTCATTATGCAAACCTCAGTGTAAGAGTATCAAGTGTATATGTAAATTCTATATTAAATTCTGCAAAAAATCTTGCGAAAAGATTATAGATTTCTGGGTTTTTAGTTTCTACTGCTTTTTTAATGTATAATACATTATCTCTTGCAGAAACAGTCATTTCAGCAGTACATTTTCTTATTTCTTCACAAAGTATAAGTTCAAGCAGAGTTTTTGCCACATAACTGTTAGTTTCACATGTTCTCATATCTTCAAAGAAGCAGGAGATATTAATATTTTGTTCTTTAATAGAGCTTCGCAGGTCTTCAATAACTTTACCAGTAATTTTAACTGGGTCAAAAGTTTCTCTATCATTGCGAATAGGCTTGCCTAATATATAGTTAAATAATACTTCCATACCTTTATCATAAACATCAAGAAAGTATGCAGATTCTACAATCATATCTGCCATACTATCTGTATCGTCGCTAAGTCCGAATTTAAAAAGGCTGACAGTTGCAACAACCATAGCAGTAGATGTGCGTAAGTTATGGGAAAAATATTCCCTAACAATACTAAGGTCATTAATAAGTGTATCTGAATTCATAACACCGCCTTATAATATTCTTTATTAGACAGCATATAAAATTAATAAAATAAAATCAACTAAAATAATAAATATATTAACTATAAAGTTTTATTTATATTCATCTTATAAAAGATTTCTTGAATTATAAATAGTATAGCATTTAAAATGTGAGGATATGAAAGAATATATGCTTTATATTGTCGCATACAAGCTGTAAGATATATAACGGTAAAAAATAATGGGAGATTATTATGTTGCACCAAAAAGATAGGCTTATTTACTTAATTAATTATTTATTAGATGAGCATAATGCAGAGAAAAATATACCAGAAGATGAGGCAGCTCAAAAATTACTTTTAAGGAAACTTATGAATATTCGTAAACCACTGCCTTTAAATGATGAATTTTTCAAAATTCAAGATGAATATTTACAGGAAGAATTAAAATATGCGGATATAGTGGATATAAATGATTTAACACCATTAAAAGAGCATATATATGTATGGCAGGGGGATATTACATGTTTAAAAGTTGATGCAATAGTTAATGCTGCAAATTCTACTCTTTTAGGCTGTTTTATACCTGCACATAATTGTATAGATAATATTATACATTCAAAAGCAGGTATTCAGCTTAGGCTTGAATGTAATAGAATAATGCTTGAACAGAAAAGGCCAGAGATTGCAGGCAGGGCAAAAATCACATCAGCATATAATCTGCCTGCAAAATATATTATACATACTGTTGGACCAAAAGTAAGCAAAATGGTAACATCACTTCATCGTGAAAAGTTATCTTCCTGTTATAAATCATGTTTAAATAAGGCAGTAGAGTATAATTTAAAGAGTATCGCTTTTTGCTGCATAGGCACAGGTCAGTTTAATTTTCCAAACCAGATGGCTGCTGAGATAGCTGTAAAAGAAGTATCAGATTTTCTTCAAAACAGCGGCAGAGAAATAGATATTGTTTTTAATGTGTTTAAGGATATTGATTATGAAATATACAGCAGGTTTTTTATATAACATAAATTATGTTATGTGATTATTATAAAGTATATATTTTATATTTACATATATTATTTTGTATAGCATACTGTATATTATTTTTTAAATAGGAGATATATAATGGAAAAGGATTGTATATTTTGTAAAATTATATCAGGCGAAATACCATCAAGCAAAGTTTATGAAGATGAGAATTATTTAGCATTTATGGATATAAATCCAGCTGTTCGCGGTCATACTCTTGTTATACCAAAGCACCACTGCCGTAATCTGCTTGATACACCTGATAATGTTGGAGAAGGGTTTTATCCTGTATTAAAAAAAGTTGCATTAGCTGTCAAATCAGCATTTAATGCAGAAGGTATTTATATGTTCCAGCAGAATGAGCCAGCTTCTGGTCAGGAAGTATTCCATTCTCATGTGCATATTATTCCAAGATATAAAAATGATGATTTTGGTAAACATACTCCGCCACGATTAAAGGTAGAAATAGCTGAAATAATAAAAGATGCAGCAAAAATAAAAGAATACATTTAATGTCTTATTTTTGCTTAAAAATTAAGCAACTATATGAGCAGATATTAAAAGAATATTAATATCTGCTCTTTTTTTATGCACTTACTCACTTAAAATTAAGACAATTTATTATTTTGTTGTATAAACATACAATTTTTGTATAGTTATAATTTAT
>CAMEZN010000264.1 GCA_945947845.1 uncultured Mucispirillum sp.
AAGTTTTTCCTGAGCTGTATTTTCGTTTTTTTTACAGCCTGCAATTGAGGCAGCCATTAAAACTGCTGAAAACATAATAATAATTTTTTTCATTTTTTTCTCCAAATAATTATATTATATCATCTTATTTTATTTATTTTCTAATATTTTAGTATTTTCTGTAATTAATTCTTTTGGGATTTCAATATTTAAAGCTTTTGCTCTTTCCATATCAATAATCATTAAAGCATCATCTGGATATTTCATAAATGATACTGGCATACTTTCAGGTGATTTGCCTTGTAAAATTTCTACTGCCATTTTGCCAGTTTTTCTTCCTGCTTTATAATAATCAAACCCTATTGCATATAGTATACCACCATTTAATGATGATGTATAATCTTCTGAAAAAATAGGTATATTATGTGCGGCAGCAGCTTGTATTAATGCAGTTAATCCTGCAACAAGAGTATTATCAGTAACAACATAAAAAGCATCAACTCTTGAAACTAGGCTTTCAGCTGCCATATTAACTTCTGATGGATTATAGATTGTAATAGGTAAAAGTTTTATACCCATTTCATCACATGCAGCTTGTGTCATTTTCAGCATAGTAATAGAGTTTTTTTCTGCACCATTATATATGAAACCAAGTTTTTGGAATGGATAAATAGAGTGATATATTTTTAAATGCTCTTTTATTGGCAGAGTATCAGCCGAGCCTGTAACATTATTTTTGCCTTTGTCAAGACTGTCTACAAGTCCTGCACCTATTGGGTCATTAACTGTTGCAAATAAAACTGGTCTATCTTTAATGCTGTTTGCAAGTGCAACTGCTGCTGGTGTTGTAATCCCTATTGATAAGTCTTTTTTATCAGCTGCAAATTTAGAAGCAATTGCATTAATTATATTTGCATCATTATTAGCATTTTGGCTGTCAATAACAGCATTTATGTTATTTGCTTTTAGTTCATCAATGATTCCCTGTTCTATTTCAAGCAAAGCTGGGTGATTATTTATTACAGCAATTCCTACTTCATAAGATGAGTTATTATCACTATTTACTGCTGTTTTTTTATTGCATGATGTTAAAAGCACGAGCATAGATATTACAATAAGTATACAAAGTTTATTTTTCATAATATATTACCTGCTGTATTAAAATATTTGTAAGAATAACATAAAAAATTATATTTTAAAAGTCTAATTTCAATAAAAAATAATATAATTATGCTTTAAATGGATAATAAAGGTAATTAATATTTGACATTGGTTTAACCATACTTTAATATGGCAGGGTAGTATATAAAGGTGGTGGAGATTATGTTTAGAGTATATATCTTAATAATACTAATGAGTTTTTTTATACCAGCAGCTGTTTTTGCAGAGCCTGTTTCTAAATGTTATTCAGCAGACAGATTTCTCTTAAAAACAAGCTATGATAAATCCAGCAGTGAAAAATATGGTATTAATCATCAGCTTTTTGTTTCCTATAAACAAAGTAATGAGAAACTTTCTCTTAATGGGGAAGCTGTGTTAAATGATACTGGCAGTTTAAAAGGTATTCTATATAAAGGTGATGATATTTCATTTTTTATAGATTCAAATGGAAAAACTGTAACTATCAATAATAAAGAAAATAAAAGTATTAAAGAAAATGAATGTTTTTCTTTTCTTGCTTCCTATGATAGTATAACAAATGAAAAGGGTAGTGTGGTTTCTATTTTTTCCTATGGAAAGGATTTTAAGGTATCAAAGCTTGCAAATCAATTTCAACCTTCTTTTGACTGTGCAAATGCCGAATTTCCAATAGAAAAGGCAATATGTGCCAGTAATGAAATATCATATATGGACAGGCTTTTTTACTCTATGAAAGAATGTTATAAAACAAAAGCTAAAACCATTGCAGATAAAGATGTATTAGAAAAAATTGATAAAATTGCAGATGATTTTATATCATACCGTAATAATGTATACCGCTCTAATAAAGAACATTTTACTACTCAGGAAGAAGCAGGAATAAAAAAAGCATATTCATTAGGAATAATGTTTCTTCCAATGACTATTGCCGCAAATGATGGAGATTTAAGGATATTAGGCAGAGATTTATTTATGTCTTATTATATGCTTTCAATGCAGGGGATTAAATACAGCGGCAGTTATGAAAAAGGGCTTGGTCAAAGTGATATTGTTAAAGCTGCATTTGGTAAATATTATGATGAAATTATGTTTTACTATTCAGGAGTTTATGACAATATGAATAACAGGCTTTCAAATTTATTTTACTATACAGTATATCTTTTAGAAAAACATCAGCTTGCTGATAAAAATGGTAATTTTATATGTAAATAAAACTTTTAGATTATAGTAAACTTATTTTTTTATTTATAGAAAATTTATTAAATAGAGTTTGTCAATATAAAAAGCCTTTTTGAAAATTTCAAAAAGGCTTTTTTAAATGGTTTGTATGATGAATGTTATTTAATGTTTATCATTTTTTTAGGTGCTTCTTCTGGTTCTTTTTTAGGAATAGATATAGTTAATATTCCATTTTCAAATGCAGCATGTATATCATTTTCTGATACTGCATCGCCTACATAAAAGCTTCTTGAACAATTACTGCTGTATCTTTCTCTTAAAATAAATTTACTATCATCAGAGTTATTTTCCACATTTTTATTTGTGCTTACAGTTAAATAACCGTCTTTTAATTCAGCATTAATTTCTTCTTTTTTAAAGCCCGGTAAGTCAATGTGGATTTCAAAACCTTTTTCATTTTCTTTAATGTCTGTTCTCATTAAATCACATTCACTTCTGCGAAATACTTTTTCCATATCTTTTGTAAAGTCATTGTTGAGTAAGTCTCTAAAAAGCTGGTTATTAAAAATTACTGGTAACATATTTTATCTCCTTATATTTAAATATATATTTTAGCTTTTTCTTTATTAGCTTTTCGCTTTATAAAACTAAATATATAAAAATTATTAGCACTGTCAAGTGGTGAGTGCTAATTTTTTGAAAATTTTATAAATAATTGATAATTAAAGTATTTTATTTAAAGTCTGTAAAGATTATTAACACATAGGCTAAATATGTTAATAATATTGCAGTATACTATAATATTATTTTTACATAAAAAAATAATGCAAAACCGTGTTAATAAATAATAAAAATATTTTATATAATTATAAAATAATAAATAAAAATATATAAT
>CAMEZN010000265.1 GCA_945947845.1 uncultured Mucispirillum sp.
TTTTTGGTTCAGCATATATCCATTTGGCATAGCAGCAACACCGTCTGCAACAGCTGTAAACTCTGAATAACCTTCTGTTCGCATATATACACCAAAGATAGACATAAATGGAAGCAGATTAAAACCAGCTCTAACACCACCAGAGTTTGTTACAACTTTTGCATTTTCCATTCTAACTTTCATTTCATTAACTGGAAGAGATGGATTAAATCCATAGCCAACTGCATTTGTAATACTTTGCGGAATTATCATATGATAATAGATTGCAGATATAAAAAATGGTTTAGGAGCTCTCATACCTTGAGCTCTCATCTGTTTGCCTAATATTGGAAGATAATCTTCTACAATATGTGCTCTTTCAATTGGAGCAGGGCGTTTTTTTGCTGTTACAGCAGTATCAGATGTTGGCTGCTGTTCTTCTTGTGCAAATGTTGCATTAGCAAAAGAAAAAACAAGTGCTAATGCAGTTAGTAAAACTGTGATTTTTTTCATACAATAAAAACCTCATAAAAAAATAATTTTTATATAAAAAACACTGATAGAGTAGCCTATTTTACTGATAATGTAAAGTAAAATATCATATTTTTTCATAACATAATGTGTGGAATTGTATATAAAAGATTTTTAGAAACTTCTTGTAAAATATATAATGATTTAGTTTTATATCTAAACTTTGTATGGCTGTATTAAAATTTTGCTTTTATACCTGTATAGACTATTAAACTATTTATATATTTAATTTCTGCAAAAATAGATACATATTTATAAATATTAAGTTCTGCACCTAAAATCATGTTAATATTTTTTTCATAATTTTCCTGATATTCTATATCAGCATTAATATAATTTCCTGCACCTAATATTATATAATCATCAGGTATATAAATATTAATGTTTTCTATCATTAACCCATTATTAAAAAGTGATGTATAATCAGCTCCTGTATAAATATTTAATATGATGTTTTTGTTAAATGCAATATAAGTACCAGCTTTTAAGGTAAATGATGCATTATAAAATATATCTTCATAACTTTCTGAAACTGTTATTCCAAACCCTGCTTTTAATGCAATATATGGTGTATACTTTTTTATGTTCCATTCATATAATGTTTCAAAACCAGCCATGTATATATGTTCATCATTGTTTTTAGAAAAAGAAGATGTATAATCCTTTGTTAAAAATATATTACTTGATTTATCTAACTTATATTTTATATCAAGTAAACTATCCCTGTATGTATAATTTATAAATAGTTTTATAAATGGAGCAATGTACAGCCCGGCTTCAGTTTTTATACCGTTACTTTCTTTGCTTATTTTTGAGCTTTCTACCTTAAATTTATTATTAGATATATGGCTGTTTGTTTGATTAAAACTATCTGTTAAAGAGTATTCATATCCAGCATTTATATAAAAAGGTTGTTTTTTTATAAACCCTTTTTTGTTTAGTGTTTCATTAAATAATGGTAAACTATATGCATATCCTGCTTGTATTATAAATTGGTATAATACAAATACAATTAAGGTGTATTTTATAATATTATACTTCATTTATATTAACCTGTTCATAGAGCCTGTTTTATATTCTTCTAAATCAATACATATAAATATAAAACCAAGAGATTTAAGATTAGTGATAATTTTTTCTCGTATTTCTTTATTATTTACAATTTCTTTTATATGTTTTTCTGATGCTTCTATCCTTGCTGTTTTGTCATGATATCTTACTCTTGCACTGTTAAAACCAAGAGAATGGATATAACTTTCACTTTTAGAGATAATATCAATCATTTCTCTGCTTATCTCCATATTATATGGAAATCTGGAAAAATAACAAGCAAATGATGGTTTGTTATAATTTAAGCCTGCTTTTTTTAACAAGTTTCTAACATCATTTTTTGTAAGGGCAGCCATATCAAGAGGGCTTAATGCACCAGTTTCCTGCACAGCTTTAAAACCGGGGCGGAAATCTTTTCTATCATCATAGTTTGAACCTTCTATAATTACTTCAAGCCCATCTTTTTCAGCTTTCTGTTTAAGTATAGAAAACATATATTTTTTGCATATATAGCATCTTTCTTTAGGGTTGTATTTAATGTTTTCTATCATTTCTAATGGGTCAAAATAAATTATTTCCTGCTTGATATTTAACTGTAATGCTGTTTTTTCTGCCTCTATTAATTCGCTTTCTGGGTATAAATAAGAATGAAATGTATATGCTTTTGTTCTTATATTCAGTTTTGAAAGGTAATATAAAAGCAGGGTAGAATCTGTGCCGCCTGAAAAAGCAACGGCACATGATTTAATACCCTTTAAAATATTGATTAACTTACTTTCTTTATTTTCTAATATCATTATAGATTATAGTATGTTGCAATTAAAGCAACTGTTGTCATTACAATTGTATATGGCAGGGCAAGTTTAAGCATCTGCACATAAGATAACCTTATTAACGGAGCAAGTGTAGAAGTTAATAAAAATAAAAATGCAGCCTGTCCATTTGGTGTTGCAACAGATGGAATATTTGTACCCATATTAGTGGCAACAGCAAGTTTATCTGCCTGCAGCTGGTCAATAATACCGCCTTTTAATGCAGAAACAACTTCTGTAATATATACTGTGGCAACAAATACATTATCACTAATAGCTGAAAGCACACCGTTTGCAATAAAGAATGCTAATATTTGATGTTTTCCGTCCATTGTAAATACTACATCAATAATCGGTTTAAATAACCCTTGGTCTGCAATAACTGCTACTATTGTAAAAAATACAACTAAAAGTGCAGTAAATGGAAGTGACTCTGTAAATGCTTCACCAAAATGGTGCTCTTCAATAATACCTGTAAATGATGTAACTAATATAATGATAGTTAAACCAACAAGCCCAACTTCTGCTAAATGCAGAGCAAGTGCAATAATTAAAAATACACCAGCAACAGCTTCCATTACATATCTTGCAATAGTTTTGCTGTCCATATTTTCAGAAGTTTTTTTCACTTCAGCTTCTAAAACCTTACGGACATTTTCAGGCATTTGGTAGCCATAGCCAAGTATTTTAAATCCTTCTGTTAAAACACATGTAACAAGTCCTGCAAAAAATACCGGCACAGAAACTGGTGAACATTCTTTAAAGAACTGTATGAAATCCCAGCCCATTTGCTTGCCAATAATTAAGTTTTGCGGCT
>CAMEZN010000266.1 GCA_945947845.1 uncultured Mucispirillum sp.
AAAATATATATGAAAGCGGAGCAGCAGAATTTATCATATGCGAAGAATATTTAGGAGATAATGTTGCCCATGCTGTTGTAAAAAACGGCAGGCAGATTTTACCTGTTGCAGTATCTGCTTTTTATAATGAGCCTATGAAACAATATCATTCTATGGCAGTAACTGGCACAAACGGTAAAACTACTTCTACATATATCATGGAAAGTATTTTTCATGAAGCAGGTATGAAAACATGCAGAATAGGCACAACTGGTATTATGGTAGATGATGAGTTTATAGAAATAGATAATACAACTCCTTCCCCTGAACTTGTATATTCAAGCCTTGCAAGGGGACTTCAAAAAGGCTGCTCAGCATTAACTATGGAAGTATCAAGCCATGCACTTGCACAAGGCAGAATAAACGGTGCATTTTTTGAAACAGCAGTATTTACTAACTTAACAGGCGACCATTTAGATTTTCATAAAAATATGGAAAATTATTTTGAAGCAAAAGCTCTGCTTTTTACAGATAAATACAGTAAAAACAGAGTAATAAATATAAGCCATGAATATGGGAAAAAACTAGCTGAAAAAGTAAAAGAAAATGTAATCACATTTAATGCTTTTGATAGTAATGCTGATATATTTCCAGTGAAATATACATCAACAGTTCACGGCATAGATGCAGAAATATCTGTTTTTGGCAAAATAATAAATATTCATTCAATGCTTATAGGTGAATATAATTTAGAAAATATTTTAGGGGTAATTGGTGCTGCTTATTCATTGGGAATAAGTTTAGATAATATAGTTAATGGCATAAAGAACCTTAAAAATGTGCCGGGCAGGCTTGAAAAATTTAGTAATAAAAATATTACTGCTTTTGTAGATTATGCTCATACTGATGATGCACTTGTTAATGCTATTTCATCACTTAGGCAGGTTGCAAAGGGAAGAATAATAACTGTATTTGGAGCAGGCGGCGATAGAGATGCTACAAAACGGCCAAGAATGGCTCATGCTTCTACAAAACTTTCAGATATTACTATTATTACAAGCGATAACCCAAGAACAGAAGACCCCCTTAAAATTATTGATGATATTTTAAAAGGTGTTGTGCAGGGAACAGAATATTATGTAGAAGCAGATAGAGAAAAAGCTATTGCAAAAGCTGTATCTCTTGCAAAAGAAAATGATATTATATTTATTGCTGGTAAAGGACATGAAGATTATCAGATTATTGGTAAAACTAAATATCACTTTGATGACAGGCAGATAGTGCAGAAATATCTTGGAGCATTATAATGAAAGTATCAGATATATTAGAAAAACTTACCTGCATAAAAAGCAGTATAATAAAAGATGAAGAAGTAAATGGAGCATTTCTTGATTCAAGGCTTGTTCGTGCTGGTTCTTTATTTTTTGCATGCCGTGGAGAAAATGCAGATGGTAATATGTATGCTCAAAAAGCATTGGATTTAGGTGCTGCTGCTGTTATTATGGATAACGAAAGCATTTATAATGAAGTGCAGGGTAATAAATTATTAGTAGAAAATACATTAGAATTTATGCAGCAGTTAGGAAGAATAAGGTTTGATGAGCTGCATAATTCAGATAAAAGAGTGATAGCTGTTACCGGCTCTTTTGGTAAAACTGGAATGAAAGAGATGCTTAAATCTATTTTTAGAGAGCACGAAAGAGTTTATGCAACAGACGGTAATAAAAATAATATGCTTGGTGTTATGCTTACAGGCTGCGGAATAGATGATAAGGCAGACACTGTGATAATAGAGCTTGGGTCAAATAATTTTGGGGAGATTAAAGAGTTAACTGAAATTGTCCGCCCTGATATTGCAATAGTTACTAGTGTGGGGCATGCTCATATTGGCAGGTTTAAAACATTTGAACGGCTTATATTTGAAAAAATGTCTATTAGTGATGGTTTATCAAAAGGGGGAGAGTTTATTATTCCTACAAAATTAACTCCATTTGTGCCAAAAGGTGAGTTTAAATTCAGAACTTTTGGTGAAAGTGCTTATTCTGGAATAAGGATTACAGAATATAAGCACCATGGAGAATATATTACTTTTAAAACAAACTTAACTAAAAAAGAGTTTAGAATAAACCACCCGTATCTTCATATTGCTGAAAACTCTCTTTGTGCGATATATGCTGCATTATTATCAAATATTAGTGAAGATGAAATTGCAAATGGGCTTCTTGCATATAAATCAGCAAAAGGTCATGGCAGTTTTGAAAATATAGGTGATATATTTTTAATTGATGACAGCTATAATGCAGGGTTTGAATCTTTTATAAAAAGCACAGAAAGCCTGCATTTAATGGATAAAACACCAAAATATGCAGTATATGGTGAAATGGGCGAAATAGAAGGGTATGAAGAAGAACTCTATAATGAGATTTGCCAGTTTGCTTTTTCTTATCCTGATATTAATTTTTATCTTGTAGGCAAAAGCTATGAAAAAGCAAAAGAATTAGAAAATAGAAAAATATTTTTAACAAAAGATGAGTGTATCAAGGCAGTTAAAGAGATAACTCATGGAGTAGTAATTGTTAAAGCTTCAAGAGCCAGAAAATTTGAAGATATAGTAAAAGTAATAAAAGAGAAGTAGGTGCGGATTATGCTTTATAATTTATTATACCCCCTTTCATCGCAGTTTACATTTTTAAATGTATTTCAGTACATTACATTTAGGACTATGTTTGCAACATTAACAGCCTTAATTATTACAATGCTTATAGGCGACATTGTAACAGATATGCTTAAAAGGTGGAAGCTTGCACAAATAACGAAAGGTTACGAGCCAAAACGCCATAAAGCAAAAGAAGGCACACCAACTATGGGCGGTATAATGATTATTGGCACAACTGTGCTTTCCACATTATTATGGGCAGATATTAATAACCATTATATAATACTTCTTTTAATATTATTTTTAGGGTTTGGAGCAGTTGGTTTTGCTGATGACTATGTAAAAACTATTAAAAGAAACCCAGAAGGGCTGCATGGCAAAACAAAACTTGTATATGAAATTATTATATCTACAATTGTAGTTTATTTATTAATAATGCTTGATAATTCTGGTAAAGTAACAAGCATAACTTTACCATTTTTTAAGAATTTTATAATAGATATTATGGGGATAGTGATCCAAATCATTTAATTCCTGA
>CAMEZN010000267.1 GCA_945947845.1 uncultured Mucispirillum sp.
TTTTTCAATCAACGGTAAATCTCATTATCACATACCTATTACTATGTCAGCTAACGGGTATGCAACATATAAAGAAAATTAAAAAAAATAATAATTAAAAACAGGCTTTTTTCAGCCTGTTTTTTATTTATTATAAATTATTGTATTATTTTTTATATTGGCTTTTATTCTTGCTGGTTTTAATATGTTTTACTATATTATTGTAAAAGTGTATTAAGTTATTATCTTATTACATACTTAACTTTATTGTATAAAAATCATATTATATTAAACATATATAATTTTTTAAAATCATGCTTTAACTTAATATTATTTAGTTGATACATTTATTTATATTGCTTATAATGTTTTATAAAATATTCTTGGAGAGTATAAATGCAGAAATGTAGCAGTAATGCAGATAAAAAAACAGACAAAAATAATAAAAAAATACATGCAAAAACTGTTGTTTGTGATGGGTTTGCATGTAAAATACTAAATGATGATAAAAAGATTAAAACAAATAAAAATATAATGATAGATTTAGGGATAAAATAAATACTTTACTAAATAAAAAATAATACTTTACACTCTAATACTAATAAATGAAACTATAAATAAAAAAACTGGTAAAATTTTCATCTTACCAGTTTTATTTTTATATAATACTAATTATTAAATATTATTTAACTTATTCAGCTGTTGCATTATCAGCTTTTACTTCCTCAGATTTTGCAGGAAGTTTTGGAGCTACTCTTGCTTCAAAATTACTTAAAGCAGCTTCTTTTGACCAGCTGCTATTTTCAAAAGCTGAAATTCTATATTCTTGAATAGTATATTTTCTTGTGTCAAGGTTTAATGCTGTAACTGTATATTTACCAAAATATGTGCCATATTCATATATACTTTGGTCTGTTGTAAATGTATATATACCAGAACTTTCACCAATTGAATTAGTATAAATAATATCTTGATATGTAATTAGGTGTATTATTTACTAAAAAGTATCTGTAATGACCTGGGTAATCAAGCATACTATCATAAAAATCTATTCTAACACTTACATTTGAATTACAGTTTAATTGAGCAACAATTTCATTAGGATACTGACCTGTTACACTGTTGTTTTTACCTAAGTTCAAATTAGCAAATGTATGACTGCAACCCATATCATAAAATGATGATACATAAATATCATCACTTGTAATAGTTGTATCATCTGTAATAGATGTATCTTCTGCACAACCTGTTGCAAATAATGCTGCTACTCCTAATAATAAAATACTAATTTTTTTCATATAACCTCCAAAAGATATTGTATTATTACATATAATTTACTATCGTCTAGGTGGTGGCGGTGGTGCCGGCCTTACCTGTATATTGTATGCAGGTTCTTGTCTAGGTGGTGGCGGCGGTGCTGGTCTCACCTGAATAGTATAACCCGGTGAAGAAGGTGCTGGCCTTCTATCTACATCTCTCCTAGGCGGTGGTGCAGGTCTTCTGTCTACATCTCTTCTAGGTGGTGGTGGCGGTGCAGGTCTTACTTGTATATTGTATGCAGGAGCTTGTGCTATCTGCTGCCCAATAACATATGCACCTTGTTTACTGTCATCTGTAAAATCTGATGGATAGGCATAAACAACAGAAACTGAAAATAAAAACATAGAAAAATTAAAACACTTTTTTTCATAGTTTACTCCTATTTGTATTGCATATATTACTATATGTTTTTATTTATATATTTATACATTTAAATATTTATATATAACTTATTAATAATATTAAAATTTTCATACTATAATATATATTTAAAGAAAATACAAGACAAAAATAGTATTTTACTCTGCATTTGTAAAATTTATATTACTGCTTCGCCTTTTGCTTGCAGTTCCTTTGCATATATTTCTATTTCTTTGCATATTTCATAATCATATAAATGCTTTAAATCTTCTGCTGATTTTGTGCCCATAATTAAATCAAACATATCATTATCATACATTTTTGTAAGAAGTTCATTTAATCTGATTAATTTTTCATCGCTGTAACTGTCTTTAACCTTTTCCGCAATAAATTTTTTCATCAGCACTTCATTTTCAAGTATCGCCCTTCTTGCACATTGAAAATATGCTTTTTTATAAAGTGGATTTTCACTCATTAATATTATTCCCCTAATGCCTTTTTTGCCAATTCAACCCCTATATTATAGGCTTTCTTATTGTTCTCAGCAGCCCGCTCAGGAAAATTATTAACAATTATCTCCAAAAGCCATTCATGTTTCACAATAGAGCATATTTCATTTAATGCTCCTAGAATTGCTATATTCGCTGAAACTGCACTGCCCAATTCTTTTGATACTGCTCCAATTACAGGCACATCATATACTTTATTTTTTGATGTATTATATTCATGCACCATAGTTGTATCAACAATAACTATCGCATCATCTTTCAAATCAACTGCATATTTATCATAAGCTTCCTGTGTAAGAGATATAACAATATCAGGGCTTACTATTTTAGGATAATTTATTTCATCATCGCTTATAATTACTTCTGCTTTGCTGGCACCACCCCTTGCTTCTGGACCGTATGACTGGCTTTGCACAGCATTTTTACCGCCCTTAATAGCAGCTGCCTGAGCAAGTAAAATACCTGCTGTAATAATACCCTGCCCACCAGAGCCTGAAAACCTAATATCGTATCGCATTATTTACCTCCCTGCTCCAGCTTAAAACCAGTTACTTTATCATAATTTTCTACATATTCATTTTTACTTGTATCATGATGAAGCACTCCTGTTACAAACTTTCCACTTAACTCTTCTGCACTCATACTTTCTGCCATTTTTTGAGTAACAGCATGCTCTTTCTGCCATAAAAGCATACTTGCAGGTGTTTTTTGATTATTTTTCCTGCCAAAACCTGTTGGACAGCCTGCAATAATTTCCACAACAGAAAGTCCTTTATGAGAAAATGCTTCCTTGAAAAGTTTTTCCATAGGAACAGCATGATAAGATGTGCTTCTTCCAACAAAAGTTGCACCTGCTGCAATAGCAAGCTTACATAAATCAAAATCAGGCTCCAGCATACCAAATGGAGCAGTTGTTGCTTTTGCTCCTGCTGGTGTAGTTGGTGAATACTGTCCATCTGTCATGCCATATATATTATTATTAAAAATAATAACTGTCATAT
>CAMEZN010000268.1 GCA_945947845.1 uncultured Mucispirillum sp.
AGTTATCTATTATATCTGACTTTGTCTTAAACTCAAATAAAATATTATCTAACTGATTAACAAATGGAACAATTATTTTTGAAAGTGGTATAGTTTTATCCAGTGCAAGACTATCACTTAATTCTCCACTGCCTATTCGTCTTTTCTGCTCTTTTACTGATAGTGCTATATCTGAAAGCACATTATCTGTATTTCCTGCTACCTTTATATATTTATGGGGCAGATAAAGCTGTAATATACAGTAGGCACAGTCAAAGGGACAGCCCTGCATAATATCTACAACATGATAATTACAGCACCTGTATATATTTGTGGCAGGGCAGCGGTGCACAAAATTATCTGCATGGTTTGATATTACTATATTGCTTTTTTTATCTTCTATTTCACTAATATCTTCTATTAATTCTACATTATGCTCTTTTGTAATAAGCTTTGCTAAATAAGAGCCTTGTGCAGATTTCTCTACATATACCATATATTATCTATTTCCTTAACAATTTTTATCTATTATATCACTGCATTTTTTATATGAATACCTTTGCCTGCTGTCAAGAAGATAAATTATATCAGAACTTCCGTATTTAGGAATGATTTGATATGTTTTTACATCATATATTAAAATATTATCATTATTTTCTACTTCAATAACAAGGCTTCTGTAATCCTGAGAGTTTCTAAAACCGCTGTATCTATCCCCTGCTGACCATAAATGATGCACTACTACAGGCTGAAATATTCCTTTTTCTAAATAAGGGTATGTATAAAACCATTTATCAGTTATATTATAGCCTAAATGCCTTTCTTTATATCTGATAATACCATCAACAACAGAATATTTAAGATATTCATTGCTAAAATCTAATAAATTAAATGTTTCCTTTTCATGTATAGTATAACTTTCCTGCTTAAAAAAGGATTTACTTCTATTATCATCAATATCTAGTATTAATTTATTTTTGTCATAATTTAATACTAAATTAAATGGTCTTATCTCTGTATCAAACCATGTGCGTGACTTGATTTTTCCATTATATGTTATCTGCCCATCTTTTGCAGTTTCTATATATTCCCCATACTCTTCTGTATCATCATTTCTGTTAAATTCTTTGACTATTGCTTTATAATCAAACCGATTATTATAGTTTTCATATTTATAATTCCTGCTTATTTCTTTATTTTCTGAATTATAAGCATATTTCACTAAACACCACTGCTCTTTTATGCCATAAATATCCAGATTTTTTAATTTTTCTTCATCTTGATACATACTATCTTCAATACTTGAGCCTATACTATCCAGTTTCTCTAAATTATCAAAATATCTATCTATATGAGGATAAATTATTAACAATGCTATAATTGATATAATACCACTGATTATTCTCAATGCTATGATTGGCTGTCTCAAAAACCATTTTCAAAAATGATATTTAATTAAAGTTAATTTCTCTTTAATAAAACTTTTATTTTCCATAAATATTCCAGTTTATAAGTAATGATATGCTGTTTAAACAGGATATTAAATAATATATATAATTATTTTAACCCATATTTTTCCAGCAGTTCATAGAATAATTTAATATTTGTTTTATTTTGTTCTAAAATATTTAATATATTTTCATAATCCTGCAAGCTGTTTATATCAAAAGAAATATTTAATTTTGGCGATTCAAAGCTGTCTAAATTATTTATTTTTATATTTTTAAAATTATTAATTAATTCTGCATATTTTTCATCTATTTCTATATGGCTTTTACTTCTTGTATCTGGGAATGTGAAATCTGCACTGTAATTTTTCGGAATAATCTCTTTAAAATCACATACTTTTTCAACATATTTACGGAAACCCTGCATGGAAAAATCATTATATTTAATATGCTCTGCTATAAAGTTTATTATATGTTCCTGCTGGCTTGTAATTAATGATACTGTTTTTAATGGAATATCTTTTTTATCAATAAAATCTATTAAATTTCCCGGCAGATTTAATGATTTTTCTAACGTTTCAAAACTTTTCCCACCCTTTATATTTTTTTCATGAAATATATTTATTTCATTTATATCTGCCTTTAATTTACTGCATATTTCATAAATGCTGATTAATATTTTATATGAAACATTATTAATAAAACTAACAGCTAAATTTACAGCTTTATTTGGAGAATATTCCCCGTAATAAATATATTCATTGCCTGAATTATTAAAGCCGCTTATCTGGTAATATATGCCGTTTATAGATAGAGCAAATGCTGGCATATTGTTATTGTTATTAATATTAAATAAATCCTTATTAATATTTTCTATTACTTTGATTTCCATAATATCCTTTTATTTTAAAAATAATTCTTGATATTTAAAAAATAAATCACTTATACATTCTTTATTAGAGCATGATAAAAGTTCATTATTCATATTATCATAAGAAGTAATATAATACTGCTTAACTTTTTCAGGATACAGCTTTTGCTCCGTTTTTATCTGTTTTTCTTTATATAATACTTCTATGTATGCTTTATGGCTTAATAATTCTCTTGATGAACATATAAGCTGTAATGCTTCATTTTCAGCAGTATTATTACAGTCAATATTTGCTGCTTCATTTAAATTAAACAGATTTTTTTCTTTATCAACTTTCTTAATTTCCTGCTTATTTTTCACATAATATGCTGGGAAAGTATTAAATCCTGCTTTGCCGTCTAATATATTTACTACAAGCACTGGACCGTCCCGCCTTAAATATATCAGCTGTGGATTATTTTCTTTATATATTATTTTAACATTATAATTCCATAAAATACTATCAGTAAAATCAGATACAGCTTTCGTTAAATCTTCATTTAATATGTTTAACCTTTTATCTACTATAAAGTATTGAGTAATATTATTTGTTTGTTTACTAATAATGCAGGCAGCATATACTGGGTCTTTTTTACCTATATCATAAAAAAGTAAATCATAATTATCAGTGTTTATTGGATATTTTGAATAAAAGCTTAAAAATTCCATATATTTTTCAATATCTCTTTGGTTGTATTTGCTGTTCATTATCGCTTTTTCATAATTTCTGTCTTTTACATAATCTTTTATCTGTGCATAAGTTAAAGGTTTTTTATAATCATACATATTAGCTAATGTGTCTACATCACCAGCAGGCGACTGCGGCTCT
>CAMEZN010000269.1 GCA_945947845.1 uncultured Mucispirillum sp.
TTCTTTATTATCATCTAAATGTTCAGCCATAACTCGCATAACTCTATTTCTGCGATTAAGTTTTGTTGTTGCAATATCCACAAGTTTTTCATATTTTTCTGGATTTGCTTTTTTAGTTAATCGGAACCTGTTTTCCCCTTCCATAAAGCCGGCTAAATCACTGCCCGGTTCTTTACTATCAATAATAAGCGGACTTTTACCTTCATCAATTAAATCAGGATTAAATCTTAAAAGAGTCCAGTAGCCAGCATTTATTGCTTTTTTCTGTTCTGATGAACCTTTTGTCATATCTATACCCTGAGCGATACAGTGAGCATAAGCAATAATAATAGATGGTCCATTATATTTTTCTGCTTCAATAAATGCTTTTATACATTGGGCAGGATTTGAAAGAGAAACTTTTGCTACATAGATGCTGCCATAAGTCATAGATATCATGGCTAAATCTTTTTTCTCTCTCACTTTACCGCTTGTAGCAAACTTAGCAGAAGCACCAAGTGGAGTTGATTTAGATGCCTGACCGCCAGTATTAGAGTATACTTCTGTATCAAGCACAAGCACATTAATATTTTCACCACTTGCAAGAACATGGTCTAAACCACCATAACCTATGTCATAAGCCCAGCCGTCGCCGCCTAATATCCATACTGATTTTGGTGTAAGATAATCTGCAATGCTTAAAAAGTCATCTTTTCCTGCTATATTTGATGATTTAACAGCGGTTTTTAATTTTTCTACTCTTGCCCTTTGTTTTTCTATTTCTTCTTGGTCATGAATATCTGTATTTGCAAGTATATCATTAATTAAAGTATCATCTGCGATATTTTTATTAGCTTTTAAAAAGTCAACTGCTTTACCTTTAAAGTAATCAACAGCTAATCTCATACCAAAACCAAACTCAGCATTATCTTCAAATAATGAGTTACTCCATGCAGGTCCCTTGCCGTCATTACGAGCACAGTATGGGGTTGTTGGCAGATTACCACCGTAAATAGATGAACAACCTGTTGCATTAGCCATTAAAAGCCTGTCCCCAAAAAGCTGTGTTAAAAGTTTAACATAAGGTGTTTCTCCACAGCCTGCACAAGCACCAGAAAATTCAAAGAAATGTGGGGCAAGCTGACTGCCTTTAATTGTTGATTTATTATATTTCTCAACATCAAGTTCTGGAATAGATTCAAAAAATTCAAAATTTTCTACTTCCTGAGCTCTTAAAGGTATTTGTGGTTCCATATTAATAGCTTTTCTTTCAGGATTTGCTTTATTAACAGCAGGACAGTCAATAACACAAGCATTACAGCCAGTGCAGTCTTCTGGTGCAACCTGAATAGTTGCTGCATAACCTGCAAACTCTTTACCTTTTGCATCAGCATATTTAAATGCTGCTGGTGCATTTTTAAGCTGTTCTTTATCATAATATTTCATACGAATTGCTGAATGAGGGCATACAAAAGAACATATTCCGCACTGAATACATACAGCAGGGTCCCACACAGGTATTTTAACTGCAATATTACGTTTTTCAAAGCGGGCAGTTCCTGTTGGCCATGTGCCATCAACAGGCATTTGTGATACTTTTATTTTATCACCTTCACCAGCCACTAAAACACTTGTTACTTCTTTCACAAAATTACTTGCTTTTTTATCTGTAAGGCAGCCGTTTATTAAAGTAGTAAGACTGCTTTCATCTTTTAATCCAGCATAATCTATTTTATAAAGCTTTTCAAAACCAGCATCAGCAGCAGCATTATTTTTAGCAACAGTTTCTTCTCCATATTTACCATAAGTTTTTTGGATAGCACTTTTAATTGCATTAAGTGCCTTGTCTTTTGGTATAATATTAGAAATAGCAAAAAATGCTGCCTGTAATATAACATTTATACGAGAACCAAGCCCTAATTCCTGAGCTATTTTTACAGCATCAACTACATAAAATTCTGCTTGTTTTTCTCTGATTTCTTTTTGAACAAGTAATGGCAGCTTACTCCATACTTCATCTTTGCTATACTGGCTGTTAAGTAGAAAAACACCGCCTTTTTTAAGTGGTGAAAGTAAATTATATCTTTCTAAAAAGCTGAAATTATGGCAGCCAATAAAATCTGCCTGCTGAATAAGATATGAACTTTTTATCTGCTCTGCTCCAAAACGAACATGGCTTGTTGTCATTGAACCTGCTTTTTTAGAATCATAAACAAAATATGCCTGAGAATTTTTACCTGTTTCTGCAAAAATGATTTTTGCAGTATTTTTATTAGCCCCGACTGTTCCATCAGAGCCAAGGCCGTAAAACATAGCATTATAGCTTTTTGATGGAATAAGCCAAGATGAATCAATGTTTAATGATTTATGTGTAACATCGTCTTCAATACCAACAGTAAAACCAAAAATTGGATTGTTTGATGCTGCATTTTCATAAACTGCTTTTACCATAGCAGGAGTAAAATCTTTTGAACCTAAACCAAATCTTCCACCAAAAACTCGTGGATATTTTTCCAAATGAGTAATTTTAGCAGCCATTGCTTCGCCTATTGCTGTGCGAACAGCTAAATATAACGGCTCGCCAACTGCTCCCGGTTCTTTTGTTCTATCAAGCACTGCAATATTTTCCACTGTTTTTGGCAGAGCATCTACAAAAGCTTTTACTGGAAACGGCTGAAATAAATGTATTTTAACAACACCAAGTTTTTCACCATTTGCATTAAGATGGTCAATAGTTTCTTCTATTACATCACATGCAGAACCCATTGCAACAATAACACTTTTAGCATCATGTGCACCATAATAATCCACTAAATGATACTGCCTGCCTGTAAGAGCTGCAAATTTATCCATTTCGCTCTGCATAACAGCACCAACATTATCTATATATTTATTAACAGTTTCTCTACCTTGAAAATAAACATCGGGATTTTGAGAAGTTCCTTTAATAGATGGTTTATCAGGAGTAAGGCTTCTTCTCCTGTGCTCTCTAACAAGTTCATCATCTATCATATGGTGCATATCATCAAAAGTTAATTCTTCTACAACAGAAAGCTCGTGTGATGTTCTAAAACCATCAAAAAAATGAAGAAAAGGAATACGGCTTTTTAAAGTAGCAGCCTGAGCAATTAATGCCATATCCATAACTTCCTGAGGGTTATTAGAAGCAAGCATAGCCCAG
>CAMEZN010000270.1 GCA_945947845.1 uncultured Mucispirillum sp.
ATCTGATAAAATTTCTGTAACTCCGGCAGCTTTACCTAATTTTTCACAAGCTGCTTTTGCTTTTATCAGGTCAGTTTTTGGAACAGTAAAAGATATATCAGTTTTGCCGTCTTCTTTTGCAACATTTTGGATAATCATATCAACATTTATATTTGCTTCTGCTAATCCAATAAATATTTGAGCAGCAACTCCCGGCTCATCTTTTACACCTAAAAGTGTTATTTTTGCTTGATTTTTATCACTAGTAACGCCTGAAACAACGATACGTTCCATATTTTTATCCTCCTTTGATGTTACAAGAGTGCCCGGTTTATCTTCTAATGAAGAAAGCACCATAATATCTACATTATAATTCATTCCAAGTTCAACACTTCTTGATTGCAGAACTTTTGCACCAAGAGATGCAAGTTCAAGCATTTCTTCATGGGAAATAGTATCTAACTTTTTAGCATTTTTAACAATTCTTGGGTCAGCTGTATATACTCCATCAACATCTGTATATATTTCACACACATCAGCTTTTACAGCAGCAGCTATTGCAACAGCAGTAGTATCAGAACCACCTCTGCCCAAAGTTGTAATATCTCCTGTTTCTACATTATATCCTTGGAAACCTGCAACAACAACGATTTTACCTTCACTTATAGCCTTTTTAATTCTATCACCTTTAATATTAAGAATACGAGCTTTTGAATGAGCAATATCTGTTTCCATTCCTATTTGTAACCCTGTAAAAGATACAGCATCATATCCATCAACTAAAAGAGCCTGAGTAACAAGTGGAATACATGCAGTTTCCCCTGTTGAAACAAGCTGGTCATATTCTCTTAATGAGTAATCAGGTGTAATTTCTTTTAAAAGGCCAATAAGTCTATCAGTTTCTCCAGACATTGCAGAAACTGCAACAATAACATCATGGCCTGCGTCTTTTTTCTTTTCTACAATTTTTGCAACATTACGTATACGCTCTATACTGCCTACACTTGTGCCGCCAAATTTCATAACAACAAGACTCACAAATTCCTCCAATTTATTTTACTTAATTTTTTATAAACAATTCTGCTATTTTATAACCTTCTTTTAAATCAAAAGATGGTGATTTAATATGCTCGCTATATGTCTTATTATCATCAGCTTTAATATCTGAACCATAGATAATTGCAGGTATTTTTTCTGCTGAATGAGTTTTCAACTCAATAGGTGTTGCATGGTCTGGGGTAATTAAAAGCCTGTATTCATCATACCGTTTTAACCCTTCTAAAATAACAGGCATCATTTGACTGTCTATAAGCTCAATCGCCTTAATTTTTTCTTCAATACTTCCTAAATGGCCAGCTTCATCAGGTGCTTCTACATGAATAAATACATAATCATATTCTTTTAAAGCATTTACAGCATATTCTGCTTTTCCTTTAAAATTTGTATCTGTAAAACCAGTAATACCCGGAACTTTAATAATATCCATTTCAGCACATACTCCAATTCCTCTAATTAAATCAACTGCTGAAATAACCGCTCCTTTAACTTTATATTCATCAATAAATGCTGGAAGTGCTGGTTTTTTACCCTGCCCCCAAAGCCATATATTAGTTGCCTTACCAGTATCAATACTACCATTAAATACTTTCTCTTTTGCCCGTTTCATAATTTCAATTAATTTTTCAGCACCATTTCCTTTTGGTGCATAATCAGTAGTATTTTTATCACTAATATCATGTGGCGGAGTAGTATTTAATTCCATATTATGCACATTACGGATTACCATTAAATTTCTATAACCAACACCTTTATAAAATTCTATGCCTTCACCTTGAAATTCTTTATTTAAAGCATTTATAATATTTTCCACATATTTTTCTTCTATATGATGAGCAGTAAAACTTTCCATAATATCATTCGTGATTGTTACAGTATTACATCTAAAAGCCATATCATTTTCGCCAAGCTCTATACCCATACTGCAAGCTTCAAGTGGGCTTCTGCCAGTATAATAATTTTTAGGGTTATAACCAAATATACTAAGGTTGCAGATATCACTTCCCGGTGCCATACCGTCTGGTGTTGTCTGGATATACCCACATATTCCATCTTCTGCTGTTTTATGTATATTTGGAATATTTGCATATTCTATAATAGTTTTGTCATTTAATTCTTTAATAGGTCTGTCAGCTAGACCATCACACAGTAATACAATATATTTCATTAATTTCCTTCCACTCTAATTATTACAGTTTTTTCTTTAACAAATGGTTGTGCATCTATTTCTTTTACAGCATTAATTATACTGCTGCCAATAACTTCATGAGTCATAAACACAAGTGGCACACAGCCTTTGCAGTCTACTCCTGATTCCCTTTGTAATGCAGAAGATACACTTATGCCGTTATTTGCAAGTATAAGCCCTACTTGTGCTAATACCCCCGGAGTATCTTCTACCATTAGTCGCATATAAAAAGCCGAATAAATATCTTTAATATCTATAATATTAATATTTTCTTCTTTTTCAACATACCCTAAAACTGGCACTCTAACACTAATATTTTGAGCAATATTTCGTGCAATATTAATAATATCACCAGATACTGCTGCCCCAGTTGCTTCACTTCCAGCACCGCGGCCATAATGGAGAGTTGGTCCTGTTTTATCTGATTTAACATATACAGCATTAAATACACCATTTACCTGAGCCAGAGTATTTGTTAATGGTATCATTGTTGGGTGAACCCTTACTTCTATATTATTATCATGCCTTTTAGCAATAGCTAAAAGTTTAATAACACAGCCAAATTCTTTTGCAATAGCTATATCTATTGGTTTAATATTTGATATACCTTCTACAAATATTTTATCCATCCGCACAACAGTAGAAAATGCAATAGATGAAAGAATAGATAATTTATGAGCAGAATCAATGCCTTCTATATCAAAAGTTGGGTCAGCTTCTGCATAACCTTGTTTTTGAGCATCTTTTAATACTTCACTAAACTCTTTACCTTCTTCTGTCATTCTTGTTAAGATATAGTTAGCTGTTCCATTAATTATGCTGTATATTTCATTAATATTATTAACAGCTAAATCTTCCTTCATACCTCTTATTATAGGAATACCACCACCAACAGATGCTTCAAACCCTATATCTACACCATT
>CAMEZN010000271.1 GCA_945947845.1 uncultured Mucispirillum sp.
AGAAAGATTTCTAAGTCTGCCACCTATAGTAGATGCACAAAATTTACAACCCATACGGCAGCCAACCTGTGTTGATATACAACCAGATATTCTACTGCCATCACTTAGTAAAACTGACTCAATACTTTCACCGTCTTCTAATCTAAAAAGAAACTTGATAGAACCATCACTAGAAGTAAGTCTTTTAACTTCCTCAAAATAGGTAAATTCATATTCTGATGATAATTTTTCCCGTAAGGATACAGGGATATTGGTCATCATATCAAATGATGTAACATTATTATGATAAAGCCAATTATATATCTGTTTACCGCGAAAAGACTGCTCAGAATAGCTTTCTACAACACTATTTATTTCTTTTGCAGATAAACAATCTATTTTTTTCATAAATTCTTTTACCAAAACTTACTTATTTTAAAAGTTTAGCTTTGGCTTCTTCATCATCACCAACAATTGTAAAAAGCCTGTTTAAATTTGTATGAACAAATATTTTATATATATCATCACTAACATTAGAAAAAATCAGACTTTTATCTTTTTCTTTTAATACTTTAAATAACTGTATTAATTCTCTTAAACCACTTGAATTTAAGTAAGTTATATCTGAAAAATTAACAACTACACTATCAACTTCGCCAGATATACCCTCAATATATACTTTTAACTCTTCTCCATTAAAAGAGTCAATCTCATGAACTGGGAAGATAAATTCTACTTTAACACTTCCACCTACTGTTTCACGCTGACTATTAAAAGACATTTTTCCTCCTAAAATTATCAGTTATACTTTCTTTATTATATTGACGTTGAAAAACACACCTTATTATTTTATCCCTAGCAGATTCTGTTAAAGATGTAAACATTATTCCAACAGCATGGCCTTCTTCTTCCACACCTATATATCTTATAACTTTTGCACTGACATTTTCAAGACCATTTACAAGCCCGCTTAAATCTATTTCTAAAATATCATCTTTATCCAAAGGAACAGGGCTTATTAGCTTCATACCACCACCTGAAAGGTCTGTGCATATCATTGTAACTATATCATTTTTTTTATAATCACTACCATTAAGCCCACTAGCAATATTTACTAGTTTTACTGGAATATGTCTGAGCATTTCAACCCTGTAAAATGCCCGCATTTCATTCCTTTGAATACTTGATGGCAGCTCTATCGCTAAAAGTGTAATATTTTCCTTTATAATACCTATTGGTTTAGTTGTAAAGAAATACTTGCCACTTTCTATTGTAAACATAAATTCCAGCTCAGTTTTTTTTGTTACAATCAGGTTTTCACCATTATCTGTTGGCGGAAGTATTGTAAATGAAGTTTCATAAACATCACTTACTTTTGTAAAAAACAGCCTTTGTGTGCCACTTACTGCCACCCATAATTGTAAATCTGGTTTAATTAACTTTTTTACCGCAGTAATTGTTTCCATAGCTGTTTCCATAATTATTTTGCAAACACACGGCTTCCCGGCTTAACACAAGGAATACCTTCTTTACACATTGGACAATCATTCTCGTTATAACTCTTTACATCAACAGCAGCAAGCGGATAAAATGGAACAGTAAAACCTGCTGTTCCTGAGCTTCTATCAATAATAGATGTTATACCAACAACAATACCGCCAGCATCTTCTATTGCCTTCATACATTCTTTTGTGGATTTACCAGTAGTAACAACATCTTCTGCAACTATAACTTTTTCACCTTTTTGCAGTTGAAATCCACGGCGGAAAGTCATTACTCCATCAACTCTTTCTGTAAAAAGAGTTCTTTTATTCATCTGAGATGCAAGTTCATATCCAAACCTGATACCACCAATTGCAGGACTTACAATTGTTGTAAAATCTACATCTTTTAATACATCAACTAAACCACTGATAATTTTTTTTGCATTAGCAGGGTCCTGCATAATAAGTTCAGATTGAAGATAAGCATCAGAATGTAAACCTGATGAAAGAAGAAAATGGCCTCTTAATAAAGCTCCATGTTCTTCATAATTTTTTATAACTGCATCACTATTCATACTATTCATTTATCTCCTTTAAGATTGATTCTGCTGCATAAGCAGGGTCATTAGCTGCCGTAATTGGTCTGCCAATAACAATATAATCAGAACCAAGATGCAAAGCATCTTTTGGTGTAACAACTCTTTTTTGGTCAGTAACATCAGCACCTGCCGGCCTTATACCCGGTGTAACTGTAATAAAATCACTGCCTAAATTTTCTTTAATTATTTTTGTTTCTTTTGCACTGGAAACTACTCCATCAAGCCCACATTCTTTTGCAAAACCAGCAAGTTTCAGCACATAACCAGCAGCAGAAAAATCATTTATACCGTATTCAAGTAAATGATTTTCATCTAAACTAGTAAGTAATGTAACCCCTATTAACAACGGTTTTACAAGATTTTTCCTGCTGCACTCATTATGCAGTTCTTCAACACATTTCTGCATCATCTGCCTGCCGCCTTGAGTATGTATATTAATAATATCTGCCCCATAATTAGCAGCAGCAGAAACAGCACGAGAAGCAGTATTTGGTATGTCATGAAATTTTAAATCTAGAAAAACTTTTTTATTTTCCGATTTCAGCCAGTCTATAATAGATGGACCACTTGAAACAAAAAGTTCTAATCCCACCTTATAATAGGAAATACTAGAACCAACTTTCTTTACAAGTTCCTTAGCTTTATTAATATTATCAAAATCTAATGCTGTAATTATTTCCATATAAAACCCTGTTAAGCCATTTTGTAATACACTATCAAATTATTTTAAAAACTTCAATTTATATTTTTATTGTATCACTTGGACATACTTCTTCGCACTTGCCGCAGTTGATACATTTAGCATAATCTATACTTGCAAGAAAATTATTTACATGGATAGCATCATACTCACATGATTTTTCGCATAATTTACAACCTATACAGCCTGTATTGCAATATTTTTTCTGCAAGCCGCCTTTTTCTATTGAAAGACATGCCACATTAACTCTATTTTCACTTTCTAAAAATATTAAATGTTTAGGACATTCTGCAACACATAATCCACAGCCAGTGCACTTTTCATAATCAACTTCTGCAATCCCATTTTCAGTTACATGGATAGCATCAAAAGGACAT
>CAMEZN010000272.1 GCA_945947845.1 uncultured Mucispirillum sp.
ATCTACTACTACATCTCCTGTATTATCGCCCGGGTCTACTGTTACCTCTGCATTACCACCAGTTTCGCCACCAGTATCCACAGTTACACCAGTATTATCACCAGTATTACCGTCAGTATTACCGTCAGTATTACCGTCAGGATTGCTGCCTGTATCTACCGGCACATCAGTATTACCACCTGTTTCACCTGTTTCACCACCTGCACTTCCATCACCTGCTGGGTTAGTAGTTTCACTATCACCGCTGCCACTGCTGCTACTGCCATCTTGCGAAACCACACTGCTTCCCCCTGAATTATCAGAACTTACAGTATTAACTGTTCCAGAATTTGTATCAGCACAGGAATATATAATTAAAATGAAAGGGATTAAAAAGATTAGATGTTTCATACCCGCCTCCTACTAAATTATACTACTAATACTAATGTAGTGAGAAAGTATGATAATGTCAATACATTTTATCGCTGCGAATAAATATTTTTACACAGTAAGTGCCTAAATAACTAATGGGTTTTAAAAATATTTTAGAATAAACAGACTTATAAAAAATTGTAACTTTAAATAAATATTAACAGTATTGAAATTATATTTATTATAAATAATAACTTATATATTATAGAAATTATAAAGTATTAATATCCAAACAAAAATCTAAGCTCAGCAAAATATCTAACATCACCATCAAGAGTTACACTGTATGGACCATCTTTTTTACCATAGAAAAATTCCACATACCCTGCATATTCTGCACCAACATCAAAAGCAAGCCCAACCCCCTGCTTTTTAAATATATGCTGATAACCAAAAGTAAGAGATGCACTATAAGATAGCAGCCCCTCAGTATTACCATATGAAACATTATATTTATTACTTGTTTCTATATCACCAATACCTGCATATACATTAATTCCAAACATAAAACCCTTATATAAGTCCTGCCGCATCTCATAAAAAATACCGCCAGAACGAGCAACAGTATCTACTAAAAGAGTATTACCGCCAGCATAATCTTCACCCGGAAGTGCTGTTCTTGGACTTCTTAATTCTTCATAATATAAGCCAAAATAAGCATATTCTGTAATAGATGGTCTTAAAACAACAGGAGTATCTAAATAAAGCCGCACATTCCAGCTTGATGAGGCAGAGTGAAAACTGCTGCCGTTTCCTAAAAGACTTCCCTGCACCATTAAATTATCTTTAACTGTAAAATTATTATTAAGACTTGAATAGCTCCCGTCTATATACATTTCTGCTTTCCAGCCAAAAAAAGGAATATAAAACCCAAGAGGCAGTTTTAAATAGTAGTAATTATAATTATCAAGCTGTTCATCAATAGTTGTGCCGCTTTCTGAAAATATAAATCTTGAATCTTTTACAGTTAATTCTGGAGAAAAAACTGTTCCGCTGAATAGTTTTAAAGAAATAGAACCATAAGGGATAACATACTCTTTTTGCAAAGCATTAGCAGGCCTTATTGAAAAATAATTAAAGCCTTCAATACCACCTGCAAGCATACCTTCTATATACAGAAAATCCTTCCCCCATATACTTGTTTTAGACCATCTGTTTTTCATAGAAAGTTTTACATCTTTATAAAGACCTTTATCCACTGCATCAATATTTGTATTGATTTTAAATTCTTCCCTTGAAGGAAAGCCAAAATCTCTCATAAATGTATTTTTATCATTAATAAGTCTATCTGGAACAAGCTTTTGCTTAATTTTACTTTTAGTTTTTTTATCAGCAGTTTTTGTAGAATTATCAGTTGTTACATTATCGGCTGCAATCTTATTTTCAGGCAGATTAACACTGTCTTCTGCATAAACACAAACTACAAACATAAATAATGCAACAAATGATAATATAATCCGCATTATAAACTTAATACTCTCTCTCTAACAGTATTTACAAGCTGTCTAACTTCGCCTTCTGCATATAAGTCATCAGAAAATATGCCGTCAATAGTTTTAAAGAACCCTTTACGAACAACAACTTCTGCTTCTGGAAATTTACCTTTGACAGCTTCTTGAACTGCATCAATAACTTTTGGCAGGTTTGTTTCACCGCCTGATTTTTCAATTGATAAGTTGATTTCAATATACATTTTTCCCCCTATATCATCGTGAGATATAAATATGCAGCAAACTGTTTTGCAAGCCGGCCGCTTCTGCCGCCCCTGTCTATTGCATAACTTTCTGCCATTTTTTCCCACCCATCAATCATACTTATATTATATTTTTTCAGATACATTTTTACTATCTCTAAATAATCATTTTTATTAAGTGGATAAAATCCTATTGATAACCCAAACCTTGCCTGTAAAGATGTCTGCTCTGCTGCCTCATCTCTGTCATAAATATCACCAGTATCTGATGATGTGCTGGAAACTATATGCCGTTTATTAGATGTAGCTGCAAATATAACATTTTTAGGTTTAGATTCTATCCCCCCTTCAATAGCTGACTTAAATCTTCTATAAGCAGTATCTCCGTCTTTAAATGAAATATCATCAAAAAATAAAATAAATTTTTTGTGGCTGTTTTCTCTTATTATTTTATAAAGACCATAAATTGCACCGGGAGTTTCATCAATAAATTCAATTGTTACAAGCCCAGATGCTGCATACTTTAAAGCAAGAAGCCTTAAAAGTGTTGATTTACCGCTTCCTTTTTCTCCCCACAAAAGCATATTTAAACATGGACCGCCTGATACGAAAGATAATATATTTTTATCTGCAAGATGAACATTATCTGTAACTGCAAGCAGTTCATCTAGATTTATATCACTTTCTAAAAATGCTTCTTCTAAAATACCATTTATATATCTATATGCTGGACTGTTTAGCATTATTTTCACCTTAATAAATTAATATAATCTAGCGAATATTATATATTTTTTAAAAATAAAACAAGGTAAAAATATCATCAATCAAAAATATTTACACACATAAATATAATTTATACAAAAATTATTGCAGAATTACAAAAAATAAATATAGTAATTTCCTAGGTAAATATATATAAAATACCATAGACTATAAAGATTTAATACATATTTTAAATTAGAAAAATTATATAAGTATGTGCTGTCATTTATGAATTTTTTATAATAATATTTATATTTATCATTGCTTGTTT
>CAMEZN010000273.1 GCA_945947845.1 uncultured Mucispirillum sp.
ATAATATCTTCTTCTTTATCATATTTAAAAGGCATAGCTGCCATATCATGTTTTTGTATTTTATTATCATCTTTTCCATGGTTATAAACATTTTGGTTTAATTCTGGATTTTCTTTAAAATTATTCATCTTAATCTCCTTATTTTATATAGCTTCTTTAATAATATTTTTATTTTCTACTGGCAGCCGTAAAGCAAAACTGCATACTTTATTAATCAATTCCAAATCATGAGTAATCACTATCACTGCTGCTCCATTTACTGCCATATCCTTCAAAATATCTGCAACTTTCTGCATATTATTTCCATCAAGTCCGCTTGTTGGCTCATCTAAAATGATTACATCTGGTTTTTTAGCAACGGCACAGGCAATAACAAGACGCTGTTTTTCCCCACCAGAAAGAGACTGGGGGTGCCTGTCTTTTAAATGAGTAAGTCCAAACTGGTCTAAAATATCTTCTGCCATTTTTAGCTTATCATCTTTGTTTAATTTCTTGTGTGCTATATCTATACTTGTATATACTTCTTCAAAACAAGACCGCATATAAAGTTGAAAATCTGCATTTTGCAGCACAAGGGAAGCATTTGACTGCAATATTTTTTTATCTGTTATCTTATTATTTAATAATATTTTACCAGAAGTTATTTTATTAAGACCTGTTATAAGCCTTGCAAGAGTGGTCTTTCCTGCTCCATTACTGCCTAAAACAGCAGTTACACCATAAGGAATAGTAAAAGATACATTATTAAATATCTTAGGTTTATTTTTATAATTAAAAGACATTTTCTCAATACTCAGGCATATATTTTCACTATTAGAACAATCATCTAAACATTCTCTCTCGTCTTTTATCTCTATATCGCGAAGCCCATACTGCTTTCTAAACTCTTCATCTTTAAGTATATCAAAACTTCCTTCTTTAACTATTTTTCCGCCAGACATAACAATATACCTGTCTGCAATATTTTTAGTCCAGTAAAGCCTATGGTCTACAATCAAAACTGCATACCCTTTTTGCTTTAATTCAAATAATTTCTCTGCAAGCTCATTAGTTGATTCCACATCTAAATTAGCAGTAGGCTCATCAAGAACAAATACTTTAACATTCTGTAAAATAATACCAGCAAGCCCCACCTTCTGTTTCTGCCCTTCTGAAAGGCTTGTTACAGAAGATGAAAGTATATTACTTATCTTAAAATCAGAAGCCGTTTTATTAATCTCTGCTTCAATAGTTTCAGGGCTTTCCCCTTTACATTCAAGAGCAAAAGCAAGCTCATCATCAACATTTAATGCAAAAAACTGCTGTTCAGGGTCTTGAAAAAGAGAGCCAGTAAGCCTTGATATACTGCTTATTGTTTTCTCCTTAGTATCTTCATTACATATTTTCACTTGTCCTTGCAGGTTTCCTTTATAATAATGTGGACATAAACCATTAATCAGCCTGATTAATGTAGTTTTTCCGCAGCCGCTTAACCCAGTGCAGACAACTATTTCACCAGATTCAATTTTTAAATTAATATTTTCAACCGCACTTTTTTCCTGATACGGATATGTGTAAGTAACATTAACTAATTCTATCATCTATGCAAACTCCTAAGGGATTGTGGAACTTCTATATGGCTCTGCACCATAAATGCTGTAAATATAACACTGATAAAGCCTATAATTAAAAACATATCATAAGCAGTAAATTTTAGAGTTTTATAAGGGCGGACTTTATCAGACAAACCTATACCTTTTAATTCTGCTGCTATCCCTAACTCTTCTGATGCTCTTAATGACCTGAATAATAATGGCATAAAAAGATATCTGCCTATAAGTAACGGGTGCTTAAAAAATGAAGTAAATGATACTTCTACTCCCCGTGTTGCAAGTGATTCTATAATCTGTTTAATATCACTTATAAATGCAGGAATAAACCTTATCATAACAGCAACAGGAATATATATAAAAAGCGGCAGATTAAAACTTTTTAGTGCTGTTAATATACTTTGTATATTTGTAGTAAATGCAAGCGGAAGCAGCACATTAACCATTGTTACCATTCGCATAAAAGGAACTGTTAAAGCAAAATATGACCTGCCTTCCATAAAATTCACAAACATATTAATAATAAATAAACTTGCCAATGCTGCTGCCATAATCATAACTACAAATAAATATGTAAGTGCCATAACTTTTGGTTTTCGCATATAAAAAGCATAAATAAGTGATGCCAAAAGCAGCACAATTTGAGCATAAATACTTGATATAGCAATTGCTGCAATAGATGTTCCAAATGTAATTATTAATTTTGCTCTTACATCTACTCCGCTCATGCCTTTTAACCCTTTATCATCATATAAAGTATTGCTGTTAACTGCGAACGATTCCTGCATATCTTAACTCCTTAACTGCTTTTATACCTGTAAAAATACCAATAACTGCTCCTATATACCCAATAGCTATGATAGGTATAACCATATAAACAATTTCAGGGGTTTCTCTCATAACTAAATAAGCAATAAATAAAGAAAGCACTCTGTATGAAAAATCAAATGCTGCAACTCCGATTACAGCAGCATATTTTTTTGATGCACCACCTGAAATAAAAATAAATATCTCACCTATAAAAGATGCAAAAAACATACCTAATGCCGTAGAGGCTTCTGCACCCATAAGAAGAAGAGATATAAGCATTGAAACAAAAGTAAAAAGTATCATAGTGCCAGATTTTTTTACTTTATAAAGCATAACTATAAAAAATGTAGTAAATATTAAGTTTTTAATAAGCAGTGTAACAGGGTTCATTCCACCACCTGCAAGAGCTACAACCATAGTAATTACTTTTGCAGCTGCTGCAAAAACACCAATTGTTACAAGCTCCCCAATTGTCCAGTGATATTTTAATTTTTTAAGCATACTTACCCCCATTTAAAATTTAGCAGTAAATTTTACTGCCCCATATATTCCCGGTTCATAAATATCAACAGATGTTTGATAGAGCTGATTAAGCAGGTTATATACTTCTGTTGAAAGGCTGTATTGTCTTTCTTCTCCAAACTCTGCTGATATTGCAATATTAGCAGTTGCCCATGGTGCATAATAAATCTTACCAGAAAGCTCTGCATGAATAGAATCAAGACTATCTT
>CAMEZN010000274.1 GCA_945947845.1 uncultured Mucispirillum sp.
TAGGTTTGAAAGCGGGCGGCCATATTCATTAAATGGAACTCCAGCTTTATCACACTTAACAATAACCATACCAAGCTGTATATCCCATACACCTATTCGTTTAAGTGATGCCATTTATGTATAACTACTCCAAATTATAAGTTTTCATCAGCTATTAATTGAGCAATAGCATAAGTATTATCGGCTATTTTTTCAAGAGTATTAAGCAGGTCAATAAATGCAAGCCCAGCTGGAAGTGAGCATATACCATCATCTAGCCGTTTTAAATGATTTTTTTTGTAAGTTTTGCGAATTTGGTCAATTCTTTCTTCATTTTCTGATAACTCTGTTATTTCTTTTAATTTATCACCAGAAATATATAATTTTTCAACTTGATGGCAGAATTCTTCTACTAATTTTATTATATTATTTAATTCTTTTGCAGCATCAGGAGAAAAAATAATATGCTTATCATTCATTTTATTTTTTGTTTTAATTAACTTAACACTTCTATCACCAATCTGGTTTATTTCTTCAACAGCTGTGCTGATATTATGAATAATTCTCAATGACCTTGCAGAAAGTGATTTTGCTGAAAGCTTTGTTAAAAAAGCATTAATTTCATCATTAAATATATCTAATGTTTTTGATATAGCTTTACCTTCTGCTGCTGCTTTCATATCATTTTCAACAACTGCTTTTTTTGCACAATTAAAAAGATTAAGAGCATATTCATACATTCTGATAGTTTCCTGCTGTGTTAAACCGACAGCGATTTCAGGAGTGGAAAGCATTTCATTAGATAAATGCACAATTTTTGTTTCTTTCTCTTCTTTTTTATCATCTTTAATAATTTTTTCGCAGAGTTTTGCTAAAAATGGTAAAAATGGCAGGAAAATCAATGTGTTAATAATATTAAACATTGTATGCAGGTTTGCAATATGCCTGCCTATATTTGGGTAAATTACTTCCGCCCCATTTTTCACAGAATATGCTACATCACCCGGAGTAATATAGTTAATAAAAGCCATAAAAGGCTGTAAGAAAATAAGCATATAAGTTACGCCAATCAGGTTAAAAAGAAAGTGCCCAAGTGCTGCTTGTTTTGCTGTGCGGCTTGCATTTAATGCAGCTAGATTAGCTGTGATAGTTGTCCCTATATTTTCACCAAGCACAAGGGCAGCAGCTGCTGGAAAATCAATAATGCCTGCTGTTGCAAGTGCTATTGTAATACCCATTGTAGCAGAAGAGCTTTGCACAATTAATGTTGTAATTGTGCCTGCAAGCACTGCCATGATAGGATTATGAGAAAAGTAAACAAATATAGATTTAAATTCTTCTGAGTGAGAAAGTGGTTTGAAAGCATTTGTCATTGTGTCCATGCCAAGAAAAAGCATACCAAAACCTAAAATAATCTGACCTATATAAACTATGGCAGGCTTCCTGAAAAATATATATAAAATAGAGCCAACCCCGATACAAGGGAGAGCAACCGCTGAAATTTTAAATGCAATAATCTGCCCTGTAATAGTTGTTCCTATATTTGCCCCTAAAATTACACTCAAAGCCTGTGTTAGACTCATAAGCCCTGCACTAACAAAGCCTACAACCATTACTGTTGTTGCGGAAGAGCTTTGAATAACCGCTGTAACAATAGCCCCAACTCCTGTGCCTATAACTCTGTTTATGGTAAGTTTTTCAAGTATTTTTTTTAGACTGTCCCCTGATGATTTTTGCAGTCCTTCTGACATAAACTGCATACCCGTAAGAAATAAACCAAGCCCACCTATAAGCTGGAAGATAATGGCTGTTACATTAATATTTTCCACAAATATCCCCTTGTAATTATAAAAATATATTATATATAAATATTATGAATTATAGTGAATGTCAAATATTCTTTTTTAAGATTATATAATTACAGCAATTATATATATTTACCGGATATTATAAAATATGTGGCAAGCATATAAAAAGATTGAAGTATGGATTTGAAAATTATGTTACAGCTGTTGTTTAAGATAAATTTTCAATATAATTTATACTTGCCTTTTAAATATTAATATTATAACATACTGCATCATAAAAATAAGGAGAAATAAAGTGGCAGAAAAAAAAGTTCCTTTTACAAAAGCTGAAATAGAAAAAATTATTGAAAAATATCCTACACCTTTTCACATATATGATGAAAAAGCTATACTAGATAATGCAAAAGCCTTTCTTGATGCTTTTAAATGGGTTTCTGGGTTTAAAGAATATTTTGCTGTTAAAGCACTTCCTAACCCTCCTATATTAAAACTTTTAGCAGGTTTAGGCATAGGTGCAGACTGTTCATCTATTGCAGAGCTTTATTTAGCTGAAATGGCAGGTATCAGGGGAGAAGATATTATGTTTACTTCCAATGATACACCAGCCCATGAATTTAAAAAAGCTTATGAAATGGGAGCTGTGATTAATCTAGATGATATTACTCATATTGAGTTTTTAGAAAAAACTCTTGGCACACTGCCAGAACTTTTATGTTTTAGATATAACCCTGGTCCATTAAAAGGCGGTAACGATATTATAGGCAAGCCACAGGAAGCAAAATATGGCTTAACAAGGCAGCAGATGATTGATGCTTATAAAATTTCAAAGGCAAAGGGTGTTAAAAGGTTTGCAATGCACACAATGGTTGCATCTAATGAATTAAACCCTGAATATTTTGCAGAAACAGCTGTTATTCTTTTTCAGCTTGCAGCAGATATTTATAAAGAAACAGGTATTAAAATGGAGTTTATTAACCTTGGCGGTGGAGTTGGTATCCCTTATAAACCTGAACAAAATAGAATAGAATGGGTTGATTTATCTGCCCGTATTAAAAAAGCTTATGAAGATGTATTTAATTCATTAGGATATAACCCAAAAATATATTTTGAATTAGGCAGAGCTATTACTGGGCCTTATGGATATCTTGTTACAAAAGCAATCCATGAAAAGCATATTTATAAAGAATATATTGGGCTTGATGCCTGCATGGCAAACTTAATGAGGCCTGCATTATATGGTGCATATCACCATATTACTGTTATGGGTAAGGAAAATGCCCCATGTGATTATACTTATGATGTTTCAGGCTCACTTTGTGAAAATAATGATAAATTT
>CAMEZN010000275.1 GCA_945947845.1 uncultured Mucispirillum sp.
ATTTAAGTATAGAAATATTTTTTGGTGATGAACTTAATAAGGAAGAATTTTTAAGTTATATAAATTCAATTGATTTATTTGGCAGTCCAAAAGCTGCAATTCTTAGAAATGCAGGAAGAGTGAAAGATATTGAGCAGCTTGCAGAAATCATGTCTAAATGTTCTGAAACTACATTAATTATTACAACCCCTGTGAAAGATAAAGTTGAACAGTCATTATTAAAAATATTTAAAAATAATAATTTTAAAGTGTTTGCAGAAGAACAAAAAAAAGCAAAAGCAACACTATATGATGTTATAGATATTTTTAAAGAAAAAAATATTAGGTTAAGTCAAGACCAAGCAGATATACTTCTTAGCAAATGCTTAAATAATCTAAGTATGGTAGCTCATGAAGCAGATAAACTTGAAACTTATATACTTGGACAAAAAGAAAAAATCCCTGTTACCACCCTTTTAGACCAGCTTTCAGGTGAAAAAGAAGAAACAATATTTGCACTTACAGATGCTTTTGGTATGCGAGATGTTAAAACTGCATTAAAAGTATACAGCACTATGGATAATAGTTATGACAGTAATTTTAAAATATTTTTTGCTCTTTCAAAACGTATATTAAATATATACTTATTATTTATAGATGAAGAATATTTACAGTCAATGCACCCTTTTCAGCTTTCAAAAATAAAAGAACAGCAAAAAAAATGGAAAATAAAAGATTTATTAAAAATGATTGATAATATTTCAGAACTTGACAAAGATATTAAAACTGGTTTAAAAAGTATAGATAATGCTGTTTTAGCAGCAATCATATCAGTAGATAAATAGAATAAATGAGGATATTTTGAATAAACTTCCAGTAGCTGTTATACCAGCATATAAACCACTTCCTGTTGTAGTAAATATTGCAAAAGAATTGCTTGATTCAAAATCTTTTCAAGGTGTCATCTGTGTTAATGATGGCAGTGGTAAAGAGTTTGATTATATATTTCAAGAACTAATATCCTTAGGTGTTATAGTTGAAACACATGCTGTTAATCTAGGCAAAGGAACAGCTTTAAAAACTGGCTTTAATGCAGCTTTAAATAACTTTCCTGAAAGCTGTGGAGTGGTTACTCTTGATGCTGATGGGCAGCATCTTAGTAAAGATGTAATAAATACAGCAGAAACTCTTTTAAAAGTTACAAATACCTTAGTAACAGGCGGCAGAGTTTTTGATAATAAAGATATTCCTTTAAGGAGCCGTTTTGGAAATAAACTGACAAAAATAATTTTCAGGCTTTTTTCTGGTGTAAAAATTAATGATACACAAACTGGCCTTAGGGGTATTCCAGCATCAATTTTACCAGACTTAATAAAACTAAAAACTACTGGTTATGATTTTGAACTTGATATGCTGATATATGCAAAAGAAAAACATTTTACTATAAAAGAAATACCAATTACAACTGTTTATGAAAATGGTAATTCTTCTTCTCATTTCAACCCAGTATTAGATTCATTAAGAATATATTTTGTCTTTTTTAGGTATTTATGGGTTGCAATATTATCATTTATAATTGATTTTACAATGCTTGAAATATTTATGAATATTTTAAAAGTCCCAGATGCACCAAATAACAGCCAAATATCACAAATAAGTTTTACTGTTATTACAGCTAATATTTTAGCAAGGCTTGTATCATCTACTTTTAATTTTATTTTAAATAGAAAGTTTGTATTTAAATCTAATGCAAATGTATTTGATGAATATAAAAAATATTTTGTATTAGTTATTTATGTTCTTATAATAAATAATGCAGTCTTTTATTTTCTATTAAATAATGATGCCTTACAGGATATAACAGGGTTAGGAGCAATATTTTTAGAAATTACTAAGCTGATTACGGAATTAATTACATTCTTTATAACATTTGTAATTTCAAGAACTATTATATTTAAAGATAAATAATAAGATATCTAAAATAAAACTGCTGTGCTTATTTATATAAACTCAGCAGTTTTTTTATGTAAATATATAACTTTTGAACGGTATTCTTGTAAGATTATAGATACAGCTGGAAACTCTTTGGTGTTATAATGATAAATCCAGTTAATAAGAGATACAAGAGATTTAAAACTTTCTTTTCTACCCTTTTCTATGTGAAGCTTTCTTTTAATAAAACGCTTTATAACACGATATATACATATATAAGCTGGAATATTTAAAACATATATTATATCTGCATCATCAAAAGTCTGTGCAACCCATTTTTTATAATATATGCCTTCTATAATCCAGCTCTCATTTTTTAAGATATTGTTAAGTAACAGCTTTCTGCTTTCTTTATCCTTTTTTACTCCATAAAACTCACAGTTATCCCACACAATATCATCTAAATCAAAATGTGGAATTTTATATTTATTACTAAGATATTTTGAGAAAAAAGTTTTACCAGAACCGCTGCAGCCTATTATTCGTATCTTTTTATAATTATTTGTCATAAATTATTTAGAATAAATTAGGAAAATTTAATTTATGAAGTAAATGATATGATACAATAGCAGCAGATGATGACAGATTTAAACTTCTAAATCCAGTTTTCATAGGTATTCTATAAAGTTTATCTGTATATTTTTCATAAACAAACTTAGGAAACCCTGCCCCTTCACTGCCAAAAAGAATATCAATTTTTTGATTAGGAGTGATTCCTATTTCAGTATAATTTTTATGTCCTTTTGTGCTTATTGCATAAAAATTATTATTTTCTTCAAAATATTCATCTAATGTTTTAATATGAGTAACATTTACATGTTCCCAGTAATCCATAGCAGCTCTTTTTAAATGTTTATCATCAATTGAAAAACCAAGCCTGCCAACTAATATAAGTTCAATGCCTGTTGATGCACAAAGCCTTGCAATATTACCAGTATTTTGAGGAATTTCAGGCTCTAATAAAACTATTCTAAACATATAAACACCTTATCGTATATTTTATTTATATTTTAGGGCAGCCTCCCCAAATTGATTCAAGATTATAAAAATCTCTTTCATTTTTTCGCATTACATGCACTATTATATCGCCATAATCTACACAAACCCATATTCCATGTTCT
>CAMEZN010000276.1 GCA_945947845.1 uncultured Mucispirillum sp.
TGGCATATGAGAAAAGATGATATCAGGTTAGAAAAATATTAAATATAATTCTGATGATGAGCTTGATACAATTATAAAAAAAATTAGAGGGGAACAATGCTGAAAGTAGCAAAAGAAACCGGTGGCGGCATAGACGCATTTTTAGGACAAAATACATCATTTAATGGAACATTAGTATTTGAAGGAATTGTAAGGTTAGATGGTAACTTTGAAGGTAATGTTAAAAGTAATGATACATTAGTTATTGCAGAAAGCGGTAATGTAAATGCACAAATAGAGTCAGGTATCGTAAAAATATCAGGCACATTTGATGGCTTAATAGTTGCAAAAAATAAAGTGGAGCTTTATAAACCTGCTGTTGTATCAGGAACAATAAGAACACCTGTTTTAAAAATGGAAGAGGGTGTTATTTTTAATGGAACACTTGAAATGGATAACGGCAGAAATAAGCCACTAACAGGTAAAAAAGAAGAAGAAAAATAGCAGTTATTATTTTTTAAGTAACTGCATAGCTAAGAAGGAGGCTTACCATGAGTCGTAAACCATTAATTGCAGGTAACTGGAAAATGAACAAAAATGTATCTGAGGGTGCAGCATTAGCAGCTGAAATCGCAGGTGCAGATATTGATTATTCTAGCAGAGATGTGCTTTTTGCCCCACCATTTACAGGCATATATGCTGTTGCAGAAGCTGTAAAAAAATCAGGTGGTAAAGCATTAGTTGCGGCACAAAATATTTATTTTGAAGAAAGTGGAGCATTTACTGGTGAAGTATCATCTTCTATGATAAAATCAGCTGGTGCATCATGGGTTATTCTTGGGCACTCAGAACGCCGCAGTATTTTTGGCGAAACTGATGAGATGATTAATAAAAAGGTTAAAAAAGCTTTATCTGATGGCTTATCAGTTATTTTATGTGTAGGTGAAACTCTGTGGGAGAGAGAAGCAAAAGCAGAAGTTGAAACAGTGCTTGCACAAACAGGAAAAGGTTTAGAAGGTATAGAAGACCTTTCTAATGTGGTGATTGCTTATGAACCAGTATGGGCAATAGGAACAGGAAAAACTGCTTCTCCTGCTGATGCTCAGGCAATGCATAAAGCAATTAGAGAATATATTGCAAAAATTCGTTCAAAAGATACAGCTGATAAAATCCGTATTTTATATGGCGGCAGCATGAAACCGGAAAATGCGAAAGAATTAATGGCATGTCCAGATATTGATGGTGGTCTTGTAGGTGGAGCAAGCCTTAAAGCAGACCAGTTTTTAAAAATAATTAATTTTGATAAATAATAATTAATTGCATATACTGGCTTATTGAAAAATAAGCCAGATAAATAAACGGAGGTTAGAGGGATATACCCTTAAAAGTTAGAAAATTATGTATACAATTGTTTTAGCACTTTATGTATTTGTATGTATTTTATTAATAATTGCAGTTTTACTGCAAAACAGTAAAGGTTCAGATTTAGGTGCAGCACTAGGTGGCGGCAGTGGTGAAATGTTTGGACCAAAAGCACCTGCAAGTATTATGAATAAAATTACAACTGTAATAGCAGCAGCATTTTTAGTGCTTTCTCTGGTATTAGCAATTATGTCAGGTTTAGGCAATGACAGTGTTATGAGAAAAGCAAATGTTATTTCACAGCAGATTCCAGCTGAGGCAAATACTCAAACACCTGCAAATACACCTGCACAGGAAAACAGCCCAGTAGTTCCATCTAACACTCCTGCTGAATAATAAAATAATTAATTACTCAAAAAGGTTGTGAATGTGAAGAAAAATATTTTACTAGTATCTTTGTATCTAATTACAGTATTACTTTTTAGCTCCTGTAAAAGCAATTCGGTTACTGAGACTGCACAGGAAGAAACAACAGAACAAAAAGAAGTGGCAGTAGAAATTCCTTATGGTGATGCACTATCTACTGGTGAGATTGCTGAGCCAATTAATCTTATTCCAGCCCTTGCATCTGATTCTGCAAGCCACAATGTAACACAATATATATACAATGGTTTAGTAAAATATGATAAAGACTTAAATTTAGTTGGTGATTTAGCAGAAAGATGGGAAATATCTAATGATAATAAAATTATTACATTTTACTTAAAAAAAGGTGTAAAATGGCATGATGGGGTTGAGTTTACAGCAGAAGATGTAAAGTTCACATATGAATTTATGATTTCAGATGACACTCCAACTGCTTATGATGGAGATTTCAGAGCTGTTGAAAGTGTAGAAGTAATTGATAAGTATACTGTGAAAGTAACATATAAAGAAGTATTAGCACCAGCCCTTGCAAGCTGGGGAATATGGATGATGCCGAAGCATGCTCTCACAGATAAACCAAGCCGTTCTCCACTGCAAAGAAAACCAATTGGAACAGGTCCATATAAGCTTGAAACATGGAAAGCTGGTCAGTATATCACATTAACATCATTTCATGATTATTTTGAAGGCAGACCAAAAATAGAAAAAATATTTATTCGTGTGATACCAAACCAGACAACACAATTTTTAGAGTTATTAAATGGCTCAATAGATATTATGGGTATGACTCCTAAGCAAAATGCACTTGATACAAATACTCCAAAATACACAGCTAATTATAATTCATATTCTTTTCTTGATTTTTCATACACATATGTAGGTTATAATTTTAAAAGAGCACCTTTTGATAATAAACTGGTTCGCAGAGCACTAACCCATGCTATAAATAAGCAGAGTATAGTAGACGGGCTGCTTTATGGCAAAGGTATCGTAGCAGAAGGACCATACAAGCCTGATTCTTACTGGTATAACCCTAATGCAAAAGGTCCAGAATATAATATTGAAAAAGCAAAAGCACTTCTTGCTGAGGCAGGCTTTAAAGATACTGATGGCGACGGTATATTAGAATACAATGGTAAGAAATTTACAATAGAATTAATGACTAATTTAAATAATGATATCCGTAGTAAAATAGCAGAGCTTGTGCAGCACAGCTGGTCGCAAATAGGAATAGATGTGCAAATAAAAGTATTAGAGTGGGCAACAATGCTTGGTGAGTTGAATAAAAGTAATTTCCAAGCAGTAATTCTAGGCT
>CAMEZN010000277.1 GCA_945947845.1 uncultured Mucispirillum sp.
GGCACAAGTATATACGTATCTATTAAAAAAGATACAACAGCAGAAATAGTCATTACAAATGCAACAGATAAACTCATACCAACAGCAGTTTCTGTGCTTTTTGAAACCCCCATAAAAGGGCATATTCCTAAAAATCTGCTTAAAACAATATTATTAACTAATGCAGCACCAACAAAAAGAAGAAGTAAATGTTCCATTATTTTTCACCTTTTATTCTGCTGTCAATAAACTGTTTACCTGCAAATAAAAAGCCTAAAAATAAAAATGCGCCCGGCGGCATTACAGCTATCAAAAGCGGATTATATGAAGAAAGCATAAATGGCATTCCAAAAAATGTGCCTGCCCCTATAAATTCTCTAATTGAGCCAAGTATAAATAAAGATATAGTAAAACCTATACCGATACTTAAACCATCTATTAAAGAATATAACGGATTATTTTTTGAAGCAAATGCTTCTGCCCTGCCTAAAACAATACAATTTACAACAATTAATGGTATGAATATTCCTAAAACTTTATGCAAAGAATAAAAGTTTGCTTTCATCATCTGGTCAATTATTGTTACAAAACATGCAATTATAACAATATATGCAGGTATCCTTATATTTTTAGGTATATATTTTGCAGTTAATGAAATAACTAGATTTGAGCCAGTTAATACAGCAGTAGTTGCAAGCCCCATACCAAGAGCATTTACTGCACTTGTAGTTACTGCCAAAGTAGGACATAAACCAAGCATCTGTTTAAAAATTGCATTATTACTGTATAAACCATTTTTTATTATATTTTTAATCATATTATTTACCTATTGCACTATCTATTACTGTTAAGCTGTCTTTAACACCTGCTGCCAGTGCTCTTGGGCTGATTGTTGCTCCGCTGAACTGGTCAATAGTGCCGCCGTCTTTTTTAACAGCTATTTTATCGTTTACTGTAAAACCTTTAAATAAATCTAAAAATGATTTATTTGTTATTTTATCTCCAAGCCCCGGTGTTTCTGAATGGTAAATAACAGCAACACCAGACACTGCACCACTGCTGTCTGTGCCAGTTAAAATAGATATGGCACCACCATACCCTTGAGTATTTATAACATTTACAGCATAACCTGTTATTGTTCCATTATCCTTTGCTATAAAAACTTTCTGGTTATTTACCATTTTATAATCTTTATCTGGCTCATTGTTATGATAAGGCAGTATGGATTTAAAAGCACTTAAAATTTCCTGCCGTTCCTGATAAGCTATTTTATCTTTTGTAAAAGAATATGATAAAGCCAGCATCATACCTGCTAAAACGGTAATTACTGTTATGGTAAATACAGATTTAAAAAAGCTGTTCATCTCTATCTCCAAACACTTTTGGTCTAAAAAACTTATCAAGAATAGGAGTAAATGCGTTCATGATAAGTATTGCAAATCCAACCCCTTCCGGATAGCCGCCATAAACCCTTATGCAGACTGTTAAAATACCACAGCCTATACCAAAAATAATTTTACCTGCCCAATACATAGGACTTGTGGAATAATCAGTTGCCATAAAAAAAGCTCCAAGCAGCAGACCACCACTTATTATATGTGTATAAGGTGAAATAGTTATATTTGAATCTATACTTGTTAATATAAAAGTAAATACAAATACTGTGCCTATAAATGAAAAAGGAATATGCCATGAGATTATTTTTTTATACATTAGAAATAATCCACCAATAATTAAAGCCAATGGTGAAATCTCACCAAGTGAACCACCTGTTGATATTAACAGCTGATGATAATCTATATTAATATGATTAATTATGCCGTAAGCAGATAAATCTGTTTTAGCACTGCCAAGCATTGTTGCTCCGCTTAATGAGTCTATATTAGAGTATAATGGCTCTTGAAATGATGTCATTAATGCTGGAAAAGATATTAAAAGCACCATTCTGCCTGTCAATGCTGGGTTAAATGGGTTCTGTCCAATGCCGCCAAATACCATTTTAGCTACCACAATAGCAAAAAATACACCTATAAAAGCTGTCCATAATGGCAGTCCAGGTGGCAGTGTAAGAGCAAACAAAAGACCTGTTAAAACAGCACTTAAATCATTAATTGTTGTTTTTTTACCCTGTATCTTACAAAAAGTATGCTCTAAAATTACTGCTGAAAGAATACATACAGCATATAATGTAAAAGCATACCACCCATAATTAATTATAGAAATAATCACAGAAGGTAATAAGGATATTATTACATAAAGCATAATTTTAAATGTATCCATACTGCTTCTTATATGTGGAGCAAAAGTAACATTCATTAACTGTTTCATATTATTTATTTTCCTTTTTTTTAGCAATAAAAATGGCAGCTTTTTTCTTACCTGCTTTTATATTTTCTGCTAAAAGCCTGCCTGATGGACATATATATGAACAGCAGCCACACTCTATACAACTCATAATTTTTTCATCAATATTTTTTGCAACCATATTATGTAAAAAATTCTGCTCTAATTCTCTTGGAATAAGCCCCATTACACATACTTCACTACATTTGCCACACCTTATACATGGAAGTATTTTATGCCTTTTCTGATTTTTTAAAAGCAGCACTCCACCAGTTGTTTTAATGACTGGAATATCAAGAGAAGCTACTGAACCGCCTGTCATAGGGCCGCCAAAAATCACTTTATGACCTTTTTTGTATTTATTATCAGTTCTTTCTAAAAATCTTTCAACAGGCACACCAACAGGCATAAGATAATTTGCAGCATTTTCTACTTCACCAGAAATGGTTACAACTCTTTCTATAAGTGGTTTAGAAAAAACAGCTGCCTCATATAAAGCATTTACTGTTGCTACATTTTGTATTAATACTCCAATATCTGCAGGAAGCCTGCCAGATGGAACAATACGACCTAATACTGAATATATTAACTGCTTTTCTCCACCCTGCGGGTATTTGACAGGTAATGATACTATATCTATATTATATTTTTGTGATTGCTGTTTTAAAAGTGCTATACAATCTTTTTTATTATTTTCAACTGCAATTATACATACACTTGCTTTGACATGCTCTTTTATCATTTTT
>CAMEZN010000278.1 GCA_945947845.1 uncultured Mucispirillum sp.
CCCAAGAGAACGAAGTGCTGCATGAAAAACTTCTCTTAAATCATTTTGCAGCATAACTTTTCCTTTGAAATCTTCTCTCCATAAATCAGACCAAGATGAGATTGTTGTTGGGTCAATATACTTTGCATTAACCCCAATAGCTGTTGTACCCCACATAAAAGGGATACTGTATTTATTATCAGGGTCATACGGCTGGTTAATCAGCTGTGGGTTTAATTTATTAAAATTAGTAAGTTTTGTTTTATCAATAGCCTGTATTAATCCTTCTTTTTGCATTTTCTGCACATAATATGTTGATGGCACTGCAATATCATAATCAGCACCGCCAGTAATTTTTATTTTTGCATACATTGCTTCGTTGCTGTCATAAGTAGTATAGCGGACCTTAATACCAGTTTCTTTTTCAAACTGTTTAATAACTTCATCAGGAATATATTCTGACCAGTTATAAACATAAACTTCATTTTCTTGTTTTTTTGTGCAGGCAAAAACAGTTAAACTTACCAGCATAAGAATAATGATTTTTTTCATTTTTTCCTCTCTCTTAACATTATTTGAGCTATTATAATTATGAGCATTGATGCTCCAAAAATAAGTGTACTTAAAGCATTCACTTCTGGTTTAACACCAGTTCTGACCATAGCATAGATTTTCTGCGGCAGTATCTCAAACTGCGGTCCTGATGTGAAAAATGCACATATACTATCGTCCATAGATATAGTAAAGCTTAATATCCATGCAGCAATTACAGCAGGTAATATAGATGGAAGTATAATATGAAAAAATGTCTGCAATTCATTTGCACCTAAGTCTTTTGCAGCTTCTATAATATGCACATCAAAGTTTGCAAGCCTTGTGAAAAGAACAGCCATAACAAATGGCAGGCATAAAGTTATATGGGTAATAAGCAGGGTTTGAAACCCTAAATCCATACTTAAAAATTTAAAAAGCAAAAGAAGTGAGATACCCATAATAATTTCTGGCGACATAATAAGTATGTATAATAATGACATTATAAAGTTTTTACCAAAGAACCTGAATCTAAATAATGTAACAGCAGAAAGTGTGCCTATGATTGTTACAAGTGTAGCAGCAGATACACCTACTATTAATGAGTTTACAAGTCCACTTATTAATGCACTTGAATTAAATAATTTTTCATACCATTTTAATGAAAAGCCTTTCCATACTGTTCCAGAAGAAGCTTCATTAAATGAAAAAATTATTAAAATAATTAATGGCAGATATAAAAACAAATAAACTAAAAAAATATAGAGCCAAGGTAATTTTGAGTTTTTCATTAAAGCACCTTTGTTCTAAATGATTTTGAGCTTTTATAGTATGCCCATATCATTATACCCATAATTACTGTAATTAAAACACTTGCAGCAGAACCAAGAGGCCAGTTTTGCAGCACATTTGATGTAAACTGCTCTTGTATAATATTACTTACCATTATGTTTTTACCGCCGCCTAAAAGACTTGGTATGTAGAAAAGCCCAAGAGCTGGCAGAAAAACTAAAACTGTGCCTGCAATAATGCCGGGTGAAGTAAGTGGTAATATTATATGATAAAAAGTTCTTAGTTTACCAGCTCCTAAATCCTGAGCTGCTTCTATATATCTAAAATCAAATTTATCAATTGTTGCATAAAGTGGCAGTATCATAAACGGCAGAAGGGTATATACAAACCCAAAAATAATTGCACCTTCTGTATAAAGCAGGGAAAGGGGAGCATCTATTATGCCTATTTTAATAAGAACTGTATTAATAAGCCCGTTAGCTGCAAGCATATAAGATATAGCATATGTTCTAATTAATGCACTAGTCCAGTATGGTATAACAACAAGTAAAGCTAAAAGCCCTTTATATTTTGATTTTGAACGGGCTAAAATATAGGCAAATGGATATCCTATAATTAAGCATAAAAATGTTGCAATAGCAGCAATCTTAAATGAATTAAGGAAAATATTAAAATATGCACCAGAAAAAAAACGCTTGTAGTTCTCTAATGTAAAAACTGCTTTTACAAATGACTGGCTGTCATATTCTAAAAAGCTTACAATAAACATTATAATATTTGGTATTAATGCAAAAAGTAAAAGCCACAATACTATTACAGCAATAGTTACTGTATGGAAAAGGTTACGCTCTTTCATCTTTTAACACAACCTCCCAGCCAGAAACCCAGCCAACAGACACTTGTTCATTCATATTGTAGTCAAAGTCTTCATATTCTTCATCAAAAAATTCACTGGCTTTAATAATTGTGCCGTTATTTAGTTTTATTGTAGTATCAAGAGTGGCACCTTTATAAACTTTTGTTTCAATGTTGCCAATCATTAACCCTTCAGTATCAGGGTGTTCGCTGAGTTTTTCTATTCTCATATCTTCCGGTCTTAAAAGAAGAGTAAACTTATCTCCTATATTTAGCTCTTTTTTAGTTTTTATGCTGCATATTCTGCCTTCAACCTTTGCTTTTACAAGGTTATCTTCAAACCCAAGCACTTCTCCATTTAACACATTAACATCACCAATAAAGTTAGCAACAAAAATAGAGTTTGGTTCTTCATATAAGTTTTTAGGTGTGCCGCATTGTTCTATAATTCCTTGATTCATAACAATTACTCTATCAGACATAGATAGAGCTTCTTCTCTATCATGAGTAACTAATACAAAAGTAATACCTAATTTTCGCTGTAATTGTTTAAGTTCTTTCTGCATATTAAGTCTTAAAGAAGCATCTAATGCACTTAAAGGTTCATCAAGCAGCAATACTAATGGTTTATTAACTAATGCTCTTGCAAGAGCCACTCGCTGCTGCTGACCACCTGAAAGCTGGTGTGGTTTTCTATCAATAAATTCTTCAAGTTTAACAATACGAAGAACTTCCATAACTTTTTCTTTGATTTCACTTTTAGGCACTTTATGCATTTTAAGACCAAAAGCTATATTATCAAAAACAGTCATATGTGGAAAAAGTGCATAATTTTGAAAAACAGTATGGACTTCTCTATTATTAGCAGGAATATTATTAATTCGTTTCCCCTGCAATAATA
>CAMEZN010000279.1 GCA_945947845.1 uncultured Mucispirillum sp.
ATTTGCATCTAATCTTGATTTACTACAATATGATACTTTTTGGTATAAACTTGTTATTGCTTGGAATTTAAGAGAGCCACAGACTGTATTAGCATTAGGTGAAGAGTATAAAAACAGTTCTTTAATATCTATCAGACCGCCATCTTTTGAATTTAATATTAGGCCAGTTCTTGATGATATGAGTTTCACATACAGATTTGATGATAAAAGTATTGATGCTGCATCTATGCTTGCTTATCCAGTGTTTATGAAACCTGATGAAACTACTCAATTTTTAATTACAGGGCGAAGTGCATTAAAGGAAAGAGATAGAGATAGTGTAACAAATAAACTTGAAGGAATAAAAATGAATAATGCTGCTATTGATGATTTTTCAGCTTTTAAGTTTGAAAATGCAAAACAAAAATTTGAAAAAGCAGCTGAATATTTAACTAATAATACTATTGTGCTTTATAATCTTGCACTTACTTATTTTAACCTTGGTGAAAATGATAAAGCTAAGGAAGTTATAGATAAAGCATTTGTAATAGATAAAAATGATGGATTTATTCATTTTGTATCTGGTCTTTTAAATTATAGAAAGGGTAACTATCCTGATGCAAAAGTTGATTTTGATAAGGCTAAATTTTATGCTTCTCAGCAAATAGGTGAGCTGGAGAAGCCTGCTGATGAAGATATAATGCTGCTGTATTTATCTATTTTATCAAGTGATAGACCATCAAAAAGAAATGAGGCAGAAAGTATTTATAAATCAAATGATAATGGATTTACTGTTTCTTGTGCTTTATTAATGGATTATTTTGATGATTATGATATTGAAAAATTAAACGAACTTAAAGATTCTCCAATATTTAGGGTATCAAGAGTAAGAAATTTGCTTGCATTAAGGCATATTCCAATAGAGCAGTTTAAAGATATTGATGATGCTGATAGATATTATACTCTTGCATATAAATTTGCAATGCTGCAAAGGGGAGCTGCAAATGCTGTTAGGTTTAATAACAGGTTTGCTCGTGATAAGGTATATTTAAAAGATATGGTTTATGTTTCTGTATACAGGCAGGATAGGCAGTCTGGGCTTAAATATTTGCAGACATTATCTGATATGGATTATAGGTATTCAGAGCTTTACAAAGTTTCTTTATATTATTTTACATGGATTAGAGATTTTGTGAATGCAGAAGCATCTTATGGCTCTCTTGATAGAATGGGGTATAATGACCAAACATCATTTTTCTATATGCTTTTATATTTCCTTGTTAATTTTAATGAAACAAGGCTTAATAATTATTTAAAATTATATAATGATGCTTATGGAGCAGATTATAAATATGATATTGTAACAGCTATGATGAATTTATATACTAAAAATGTTAACACATTTGATAGTATTGTAAGACGGCTTCTAGCTAATGACCCATATTTATTTGATAAAATGTTTATAGAGGTTAACTTTGAAAAATTTTAAAACAAACAAAACTTTTATTGCACTTCATATTATTATTTTTGTTTTGCTGATTATATTTGCTGTAAATACTGAAAACAGACAGACTCAGTTAAATGTGATACTTCTTTCAGTAATGGTAGTAATATCTTTTTTTATGCTTATATCATCTCTTATAAAAAGTGTAACAATTACTGATGAAAAAATTATTGTTCGCAGTTTATTGAAAAAAACAGAGCTTGAAATTAAAGATATTAGTTATGGATATGCTCTTTCTGCTATGGGGCGGTTTGTTTTAATTATACATGATGGCACTCATTCTGTAATGATTTCTTCACTGTCTGATGGCTTTACAGAGCTTATCAACCTTGTTTCAGAAAAAATTACAGAAGATGAAAGAAAGGCTTTTGATATAATTACCCCATCTTCATTAAAAAGAAAATATATAATTTATGCTTTTGTAATGACATTAATTATAGCACTGCTTATATACGGTATTATAACAAGTTATCATTTAATATAAGAAATTATGCCTGTAATTGATTTATTAAATTATAGGCTTCATTTCTTTTCATGCCTAATATTTTCATTGTTTTTAAGATATCTTTTGATGATATATTTTCTTTTAACATTTCTTTTATTATATATTCATAATCTAAGGAAGTTATATTTTTTTCTTCTTTTTGTTCATCTTTGATATTATTAACTGTAATAACAAATTCGCCTTTTACAGTAATATTTTCAATATCTTCTTTTGAGTTTATATATATTGTTTCTTCATATACTTTTGTAGCTTCTCTTGTAACAGCTATTGGAGCAGGGAAGTAATCAAGCAGTATATTTAATGTTTCCTTTACTCTGTATGGTGATTCATAAAAAATAACAGGTGTTTTTATATGCAGTAGATTTTGTATTTCTTTTATTTTATCTTTTTCTTTATGTGGTAAAAAGCCGTGGAAATAAAATCTGCTGCCAGAAAAACCTGATGCAATTAACCCATGAATTAATGCTGTTGGTCCTTGTATTATTTCAAAAGGTAATCCTTTTTTTATTACTTCTTTAATCACAACAGCACCAGGGTCTGAAATACATGGCATACCTGCTTCACTGATTAATGCTGCATTATCTCCATTTAAAAGACATTCAATAATATTTTCAGCAGCTGTTTTTTCATTGTCTTTATAATATGATTTGCAGGGCTTTTTTATGCCCTGACTATTTAAAAGATTAAGGGCAGTTCTAGTATCTTCTGCAAATACTATATCCACAGAAGATAATGTTTCTACTGCCCGTTTTGATAAATCAGAAAGGTTGCCAATAGGTGTGCCTATTATATAAAGCATACTAATGTTTTAGCTCTTCATTAATATATTTTTCTGCCATTTTTGCAGCTACTGCACCGTCAGAAGCAGCAGTTACTACCTGCATAAGTCCTTTTTTACGAACATCACCAGCAGCAAATATACCCGGGATATTTGTTATAGTATCCTCTGTTGCTTTAATGAAACCACCATTTGTAAGTTCTAAAAGGTCAGTAAAAATGTCAGTATTAGCGTCCCAGCCTATAAATTCAAAAATACCATCACATTTAT
>CAMEZN010000280.1 GCA_945947845.1 uncultured Mucispirillum sp.
TATCAAACTTAATCTAATTTGTCAACTACTTTTTTTAAAAATTTTTAAAAAAAATATTTTTTCTATAATATCAATCATTTATAAGAGTATATTTATATTACAATTTAATCTCTTGTGGGAATGGATTATCTTTCATAATACCCCACATCTTATCTATGTATGATAAAGTGTAAAAATTTTCATAGTAATGGTAATAAAAAGCACCTTTTAATGTCATTGTATAGATATTGTTTTCTTGTGTTATAAAACCAAATAGTTTTGCAAGCCAAAGCTCAAACCCATACATTTTTTTTAGTGATATGCCAAAGAATTTTTGGAAATCATCTGCATTGATTTTTGTGCTGTAAGCTGTCCAAAAAAGCCAGTAAATCATTCGCTGCCTCTTTGTAAACCTTATTGTTAGAGATGTTGGAAGTTTATTTTCATTTATACGACCGCAGTATGATTTTATATCAAATGTATTTATTTTAAACTGATTTTTCAGAAGTGTAGTTGCTGAGCAGCCAAAACCAAGAAAATTATCCCGTGTCATTGATGAATAGTTTGCTTCTTTGTCATTAGAAAATGTCCATATAGAACTCCTGCGATAGCCTTTTTCATAAAAATATGCTGTAATCTCATCTAATAATTTTCTTTTTTCATTTTTTGACATGACTTTTACACTGCTTTTTGTAAAAGCAAAATCAATAAAAGGATATACAGCTATATGGTTTGCACCAGCATAAAATGCCTTATCTACATCATCTTTTAAGTCTTCAATACTTTGCTCAGGAAGTGCAAAAATAAAATCCATAGATACTGTTTCAAACTTAACTTTACTAAGTTCTGTTTTTAAAATATCAATATCAATATCTTTTCTTCCTAACATATTTTGATACTTGCTGCTAAATGACTGTATTCCTATGCTTATTTTTGTAACCCCTGCTTTTTGCAGCATGGATAGTATTTCATAAGTTACATTTTCCGGGTGCAGCTCTATTCCAATACCTTCATTAATTATAAAATACTCTTTAACAACTGAGATTATTTCATTAATCCTGCTTCCTGCCAATACTGGTGTTCCACCGCCAAAATAAAGGCTTGTAATATGCTTTTTTTCTTTATAACTGCTGCCTGTCATTTGTATTTCTTTAATCAGTGCATCTATATACTCATCGCATAACTCTTTTGAATATAATACTTTACAGTAAGGACAGAAATTACATATATTTTTGCAAAATGGTATATGAATGTAAAGTCCAAGACTTTCACACTCTTGGTAAGAAAGTTTTTCATCATATTCATTTTTAAATGTAAAAGGCTTAAATGATTTTGTAAGCCACATTCTAGTTAGTGTTGTAAATAAACTCATTAATGCACCTTATATATACTTTAAATATGTTCGCAGCATATCTATAATTATCTTTATATTGCCACGAAAAAGCAAAGTATATTCTGCCACAAAAAAATAGCCGCATTTACTGCATATATCAGGAATTTCAATACATCTGCCACAAGTGCTTATACAACCATTTTCTATAACTACACATTGATAGCATGGGGTAGGAAAATTATTATCAATAATATATGGGAAAGCAGTTTTTAGATTAAATACTGGTGCTTTTTCATTCATCATCTGTAAAATATCATTGCAACACTTAGATTTTTCTTCCCTGCTTAAAGAAAGGTGTTCTGTATCAAGGTATGGTGTATGGAAATTAAATGATACAGCACGAACATTTTTTATTTCAGATGCTTTTCTGCATACATCTTTTATATCATCTTTATTTATTTTATTTACTGCCATATAAAAACATATATTATCAGATGCTGCATTATTAATATTTTCCATTATTATATCATAAGTATTGCCACGGATTTTATTATGATTAGTTTTATTACCATCTAAACTTAAAAGAATCAAATCTGCTTCGGGGAGATTTAAGTGATATGTGCCGTTTGTAACAACATTGACTATAAGAAAACCCATTTCTTTTGCTTCAATAACTAAATCCCTTATAGTCTTTTTGCTGTCCTGCCATAAAAATGTTTCCCCACCACAGAAAAATAATATACGAACCCCCATATTATATAACTGCTGCATTTCACTGCGAACTTGATAATATGGATATATTACTGATGAAATATTATTTACAGAACAGTGTCTGCATTTAAGATTGCATTTATCGGTTAGTATAACCGTTCCAACAATAGGCTCTTTCTTTTTAAAAAGGATTGTTTTTATTCCAAAAAAAGCAAAATATAAAAATGATGATAACTTCATAAATATGACACAAATAACTATTGTTATAGAAATATTTTTCTAAAAATAAAAAGATGCAGCTTATAACTGCACCTTTTTTATTTAACAAATATAATTAAACTAATTTTTTAATTGCTGTTTTTCTATCCATGTTTAGATAGAGAACTGGTGGAATATCAATCATAGTATAACAGCCTGCACTTAACCTTGCTGCAGCTCTTGCACAAGATACCATTATTTGAGAAGTAAGTGCTGGATTATTGATTTCCATTTTAAAAGTCATTCTTTGGTTATCAGTTAAACCTGATGCACCCTGCCTTTCCATTAATACCCCGTGAGATGAATCACATACCATTGCAAGTTCTTCTGAATTTGCAACAGCCTTTACATCAAGCGGGTCATGAGCAAAATAATCATCTGCTGCAAGCCTTTTTTTTGCTTCTTCAAGTGATACACCATCTTCTAAAACTACATATACAAGCCTTGAATGTCTGCCGCCGCCCATAGGGATAGTGATAGAAACTGCATCTTTTATGCCTTCTACTGCTCTTGCTGCTGCAGAGTGCCCCATACTTCTGCCTCTGCCAAAGTTTGTAAATGTAACACCAACTGGCATCATTGCTTCAAGCATAGCTCTCATAACAGAATCACTGCCCGGGTCCCAGCCTGCTGCTGTGATAGATACTGCATTATTTTCTTTTGCAACTTTTTCTAATTTTTCCACAATTTCTGGAATTTCTGTGTGTATATCAAAACTATCTACTGTGTGTATGCCGTGTTTTA
>CAMEZN010000281.1 GCA_945947845.1 uncultured Mucispirillum sp.
TGATTACTTTCTGATGCCAGAAGCCAATATTGATATTATAAATACAAGCAATACAGCACAGCTTCAAAAATTAATTGATAAAGAAGATTATAAACAGGCAGATGTGCTTTTATCTAAAATGGTATATGAATTTATAGATGAACATACTTCATTTTTAAGAAAAATTGATGTTGAACCTATGCTTATGGAAAGAAAAAGCACAAGTATAAACTGGGTTTTTGTAAAAGAGATTTCATCAAAAGCAGTTGCTGACAGCCAGACATATTTAAAAATATATCAAGAAATAATTAAGCAAAATAAACCTTTTATAATAAAACAGCATAAATCAAAGACAGGCAGCAGTAAAATACAGAAATTTGAAATTACAGAAAATGGCTTAAATGTATATAAATATGTTGATGTGCCTTACGAAGAAATTATTTTTAACTATATATCAAAAGGATATGCTGTTCCAAATAGAAACCAGTGGGAATATGCAGCTTCTGCATATAACACAGCCTTTCTGCAAAATACTGATGAATTATTAAACAGTATGCCAAATGCTTTTGGGCTTTATATAGCAGATAATATTTATAAACCAGAAATAATTTCTGATGATAAATATATATATAAAGCTGGCGATAATGGATACTTTAAAAAATATATTTCAAAAAAACTTATGTCTTTTTCTCTAAATCCGTTTTTTAATGTTACTTCAAACTTTTTTGAATATACAGATAATAATGGATTATATGCAAGAAAAGTTATAACTATTGATTTTAAAAAACAATTTAAGCCAGCCGTTACTAAGAAAAATCTTAATAAATACATAAGTGAAAATATGTCAGAAAATAATTTTGATAATATTATATATGCTGTGCAGTCTGTAAAAAACCCTGAACTATCATTTAAAAATGCTTTAAAACTGATTAATATTTATCATACGAAAGGTTTTATTAATAAGGCTTATGAGTTAGTAGAAAAATACATAAATATTGGACAAACAAGCCCTGAATTTTTATATCTTGCAGGTTTTACTGTTTTTAGAATGCAGGATTATGAAAAGGGAGAATATTTACTTCAACGGGCAGTGTATCTTCAAAGAAATATGCCAGAATGTTATCAACTGCTTTCATACATTTATCAAAAACAGAATAAAAGGCTGGAAATGGAAAAAGCACTGCATAACCTTTATGTATTAGCTCCTGATGTGGCAGAAAGTATGCTGCACATTCTTATTCCAAACGGTGCAGATTTAAAAGATATGGATTATGAAGATTTATGGGGCAAGCTTGTTATGCACCTTACTAAACAAGATAAAGATAAAGTAAACCTGTATACTATAACAAGTGAAGTTATACTACTTGATTCTACTATTAAACTTATTATTCATAAAGGATTAGACCATTATATTAAATATATTAAACCAACAGGCAGTAAATATTTAATGGAAATATTTGAGAAAATAGAAAATTCTAAATATATTAAAGATGAAACTTACTTATCAAAACAGGATTACAAACAGGCACTTGAAGAATTTACTGCATGTAAAAATATAATATATGAAGCAGAAAATATTAGTGATACAAAAGACAATAAAGAATATATGCAGGATTTAACAAATACATTTTTTGATTATTTTCCAGCACTTATGAGCCTTGCATATATCCATTACAGTAATTGCAGGCTATTTGAAGCAGAAAAATTATTTGATGAAAATTATGCTCTTTGTGCCACATTATACAGAGCAAAAGAAATACCTATACAAATAGCAGATAAAATAAGAGTGATGCTTGAAAACTTTATTCTTTCTATTACTATGAATATTTTATCATATGGAGAAATACAGCAGGCTATTGATAATATTATTGAAGAAGTAAATAATATTAAAGATGATTATTCATCTAAAATTAATCAGGGTATTTTAGCAATAGATTTAAGTGTTACAAAGGATATTAAATATATTTTAAACTGGTTTAATATTAATATAGAAATAAAAGATGCACTTCGCAAAAATAATTAAAATATGCTTGATAAATTTATATATTAAAGATACTATTTTTTCTTGAGGTGAAAAATGAAAGAAAAAAAATCAGACTATTTACTTATAAAAATCATTCTTGCTGTTATTATAGGTATTATCATCGGTATAATAATTAAATCTACAAGCAGTGAATCAATAAACGGCAGTATGTCTACACAAGAAATACTTATGAATATTGTTTTACCAATAAAACATATTTTAAGTCAGGTAATATTTTTTATGGTTCCGCTTATTATTATAGGCTTTGTAACCCCTGCAATTACTGGTATAAAAAATAACACAAGTAAAATGCTTGGCACAATGCTTTTACTGGCTTATTTATCATCAGTATTAGCAGCTGCATTTTCTATGGTATCTGGCTATCTTATAATACCACACTTAGATATTGAAAAAAGTGTAGTAGATACAAAACTTCCAGAAATGATTTTCCAGCTTGATATTGCACCAATGTTCCCAGTAATTACTGCCCTTTTCTTTTCTATTACATTTGGGCTTGCAATAATATATACAAACTCTACTATGCTTGAAAAAATCTTCAATGAATTAAATAATGTTGTAATGTTTCTTGTAAATAAGCTTATTATTCCAATACTTCCATTTTTTATATGTGCTACTTTTATAGAACTTACATATCTTGGCAAAATAACAGACCAGCTTCCTACATTTATTTCAATGGTAGTATTAGTGTTAATAGGCCATTTTATCTGGCTTGCATTATTATATACTATTGGTGGCCTTATATCAGGCAAATCACCATACAGGGTATTTAAACATTATGCACCTGCATATTTTACAGCAGTAGGCACAATGTCTAGTGCTGCCACACTCCCTGTTGCCTTAAAATGTGCAAGTAAATCTGATGCTCTTGATAAAGATGTTGTTGATTTTGCAATTCCAATGGGAGCAACTATACACTTATGCGGTTCAGTTTTAACAGAAACATTTTTTGTAATGGGTATAAGTTATATAC